>NZ_VOYP01000014.1:0-72198 GCF_013420235.1 Acinetobacter sp. YH01022
TGACAAATATTTCTCAAATAAACTTCGAGTAATTTCTACCATCAATCAATGAAAATAATTTCGATCAATCAACCAGTAAAAATCCACACAAGTTGTTCTTCATAATCTCTTAATGATCTTCTTACTGATTCGTCACCAGCAAGCTAGGTCGGCTATATTACACTAGATATTCTCAGTGTCAATCAGTAATTCAAATTATTTTAAACTTTCTTTCTAAAACCAAATCTCAACACTTCGCGCTAAGTTGCTGTTTTATCAGAAGTTTTAATCTTCATCACCGCCGATGGATGTGCATTCTACACCATCCCAAACCCAATGCAACTCCTTTTTTAAAGCAGTTGAATCGGGTGTCTATTTTATAAACCATAAAATAAATAAGTATATGTTTTATATAATTAAATTATTTAAATAAAAATATTCATTATTTTATTTAGAAATATCACCTCAACATAAGATTATGAAAAATATAAATTTTATAAAATAAAAAACCAAAAAAGCAGGAGAATACTCCTGCTTTTTGCCTAATTTAAAGACAAATTAGAACTTCATACTCACCCGTGCCCAATAGTTACGTCCAATATTGTTAAACTGTTCATCACTATCAAAACCAAAGCCAGCACTGCCCGCTTTATTTAGATGCTCGGTATAGGTTTTATCAAGCACGTTATCAATACCGACTGACAAATCAACACCATCTCGTAAATGATAAGTTCCATTTAGGGATAAAGTGGCAAAACCTGCGCTTTCCTTAAAGTCCTTACCGACAATATTGCCTTGATTCTGGCTGATACGGCTTTGATCATCCACTATTCTCCATAATGCACCCAGAGTATAGTTGTCTTGAATATAACGTAAGTTGATACGTGCCTCTAAAGGTGCTATCTGTGGTAATGGTGTATTGTCTGTGGTATTTTCCCCCCACGCATACATTGCACTCACATCCGCCTGAATTGCATCGGTAAACTGATAACCAATACCCGCTTCTGCACCAGCAATGGTTGCATCCACATTACGTGAATCTGCTGCATTGGCCATCATACTGGTCATCTTGGTTGGATCATAAGTCATCAAGATAAAATCATTGATTAGCCCGGCATAAGCTGAAGCCCAAGTATTTAATGCACCATGCTGATGCTGATAACCTAAGTCCAATTGTAAGGTTTTTTCAGTATCTAAGCGTTTGAAGGTATGCATCGTACCTTCATAATCAGTTCTAAAAAGTTCCCAATAATCCGGCATGCGTTCAACATAGCCAAGACCAAGATAGCTTTTGGCATTATGATCTGGATGCTGGCTTTCTAAGCGCAAAAAAGCACTTGGTATGGTCTCAGTCCGCTTCACCCCTTTTGCAAGTTTTTCCACACTAACATCATCAACGCGCGCACCACCGACCAACTTATGTTGTTCAGTCATCTGATAACTTAGTTCACCAAATGCCCCATAGGAATTAAACTTCATATCTGTCTTCACGGGCATATTCATCATGGCAGAACTCATCCCACCGGCATGATGGTTTTGCTGTGAATCCACACCTGATACGAGTTGAAACTTGTCCCATTCAGTGGTCATTGCAAGACGGGTATTCAGCGTACGGCGCGTAACATTCATGGATTTATCAGCCGCAGGAACGTCTCGTAAGCTATAGTTATCCATGACATGATCGTTAAAGTTGTAATTGATTTGCCCTTCAACTTTTTTAATCACATCATTGATATTCTTTTTCTCAAATCGCAAGCCTAGACTTTCCCGGGCAAATTTAGAGCCATCCATATCACGGCCTGCATACACCACTTCACCGTCGGCTTTTCCCCCACTCAGTTCGATCCATGTATTTTCGTCCGGTGTCCAACCCAATGCGACATCGGCATTCCAGCGTTCCCAATCCGATGGAACAGTGGTGCCATCACCATCTTTATAACTATCCGATACAGAACGATTGGTATTCAGGCGGATATATTTTTTTTCATCGCCGATTGCCGTTTCCACATTCTGATCCAGACGACCATAAGAACCGAGCAGCACACTGGCCTGACCACGATAATTTTTTTCAGCCGTTAATTCTGTTTCCGGACCACGCTCAAAAATAACCGTCGCAGCCGAACCGGTATTGGCATATTGCACCGTCTGCGGTCCTTTAATCACCGAGATCCGGTCATAGCTTTCCGGGGAAATATACGACGTCGGTGAATCCATACGACTTGGGCATGCCCCGAGGTTTTCCGTACCATCGGTCAAAATTTTAATCCGTGAACCAAACATACCACGGAAGGTGACATCCCCATTGGTTCCGGCACCGCTATTGACTGAACTAAAACCGACAATACTTTGCAGATAATCTGCACCATCTGTCGCCGGAATCGGCTGGATCGGCTGTTTGGGATCGGCATGCACAATCAAACCATTGGCATCATTGCCCTGATGAGCAGTTACCACAATCGGCGCTAAGGTTTGAACAGTAGTCGTTTGTTGCTCGGCAAATACAGCCGCTGAATAACCGGCAACACAAATCGCAGCCGCAAGTGGCTGTAAAAAGAATTTTGGCTGAGCCATTTTCAATCTCACTAATACATAAATATGAGCTGCGGTTGAAGCAGCGCAAGGGCTAGAGTCAGTCAAGACCCGAAAATACCTTTTGATTTATGCAAATAGTGGTGGGGCTCGCCCTTGGGGCAGAAGAAAGAGTCGCTGTAAAACAAACCAGACATGACTAAAAGTCTTCTGGAATGCCAATAAGCGTACTTGAATACGGTCTAAAACTTCTTTGACCTCCAGTTCAGGAGGCAAAACCAAATTACCGTAGACAGTACAATACTGACATTGATGATCGGCATCTTGATGGCTATGTTCTACAGACTGCTGTTGATGATCTTGATGCAACTGATGATGTGCATGTGTGGATGCGGAAATGTACGGTAAAGCAGGTTTTTGCAATAATGCACGCGTAATGGTTTCACAGACCGGAGCAATCTGATATTGCTTCGGCAGCAAAGGCTGTAAAAACACAGCAATCTGTAAAAATACGGCTATACAAGATAGCAGTAGACCACTACGAAAAAGCACAGGCAAATCCTAAAATTTGTCGGCGGCCAGTATAACAAAGCCCAATTTAAATTGGGCTTTTTTTTAAACTATTTAATCCGGAAGTTGTATGGATTAGCGTTTCACCGCGACTTTTTCTTTTTGGCGCTGACGCACTACTTTTTCCACTTTTTCACGTGCACGTTGACGTTTTAAAGGCGATAAATAATCAACAAATAATTTACCATTTAAGTGATCCATTTCATGTTGAATACAAACAGCGAGAAGTTCGTCTGCTTCCAGCTCAAATGATTGACCCTCAAGGTTAATTGCCTCGATTTTTACACGTGACGGACGCTCAACTTTATCGTATATTTGGGGCACTGACAGACAGCCTTCTTCATAAGGCTGAGTTTCTTCAGTTAATGGCGTAACTTTGGGATTAATAAAGACCATGGGTTGATCTTTATTTTCAGATAAATCCATGACTATCAGCTGAATATGACGATCCACCTGTGTAGCAGCCAAACCGATACCTGGGGCTTCATACATGGTTTCAAGCATATCGGCTACGAGCTGACGAATTTCATCAGTAACTTCTTCGACTGGTTTAGCAATGGTACGCAGACGGGGATCCGGGAAACTTAAAATAGGTAATAAGGCCATACGGTGTCCTCACTTATGCCATTGATCAAAAAACAAAATGAAGGAATGCTTCATCAAAAAAATGTGTGTAATATCGTTATTATAACGCAACTACATACATAATTTTAGGAATTATGATAATGAAAAAGGTTTTGAAGGGCATGCCAACTTTTAGTGCCTTGGGGTTTAAAAAACAATTGTTGGCACTTGCCGTATGTGTAAGTGTTGGGGCCGGCATGGTCAGCATTGCTGAAGCAGCACCTGCTCGTAATATCAATCCACCTGCATTAAAAGCCGGAGCACCACAAGTTTATGTGGTGAAAAAAGGCGATACTTTATGGGATATTTCCAAAAGATTTTTGAAGAATCCAGTACGTTGGCCTGAAATCTGGGCCAGCAATAAACATGTGAAAAACCCACACTGGATTTTCCCGGGCGACCGCCTGCTCATGTGTACCTATAACGGCAAACCAATTATTGGTAAAGATGAAGGTGATGGCTGTGAAGGGATTATCCGTCGTTATACCGGTGGCACCAAGTTACAACCTCAGGTTCGGGTAGAATCATTAAACAATGCCATTCCAGTCATTCCGCTGGAACACATCAAGCAGTGGTTAGAACGCAGCACCATTGTTGCACCTGAATCCATCACAGGTACGCCATACATTTTAGGCACGGCGGACCAACGTGTTCTGGCGGCTCAAGGTCAAACAGTATATGCGCGCGGTAATGGTCTGGAAGTGGGCCAACGCTATGCCGTTTACCGTGAAGGTGAACCGTATATGTTTACCGATGCAAAAGGCAAAAAATACAATGCCGGTCTTGAATTGATTCAGGTGGCATCTGGCATTGCCATCCGTGGTGAAAATGACATTACTACGCTTGAACTGACAGATACCTATAATGCTGAAGTTCGTCGTGGCGACCGTGTATTGCCTGAATACGATCCAATGCTTCCAACCTTATTCTACCCAACCAATGCTGAAGATGTGGTTGCCGGTGGCCAAGTGGTTCGCGTGATGGGATCAATTGGCACTGCTGCGAAACACAGTGTAGTGACGATTGACCGTGGTAGTTTGCAAGGCGTTCAAGCTGGACAGGTATTGACGGTGAGCCAGAAAGGCGAAGTCGTGACTGACCCGAAAACCAAAGAGCGTATTCAACTCCCTGGACAGCACATTGGTAACATCATGGTATTCAAGAGCTTTGATAACCTGAGTTATGCCTATGTACTGGATAGCGAATTGCCAATTAAAGTCGGTGCTGGCATCCAGCCACCACTAATGGATGAATAATCCTTCAATCAAAATAAAATAAGGCTGAGATTCAGCCTTATTTTTTAAACAATAATTTAAACAATAAAAAGAAGATATCTTTAAAGGTCTCGTTATGCTCAATTCCTTAAGCGCCTTGCAGCTGGATTACATTCGTTTATGGTTTCTGGTACAGCACTCTCTGCCCAGCTTTTATAAAATCCAGGAATACTATACCCATCTGGCCGAAGCAACACTGCCTGACCAAATTGAAACATGGCAAAAACTTGGCATTCACAAAAATCATATTCAGCGGCTGCGAGATTTTCATCTTCCTGAATCACAGCGGCAATTTCAGCATTGTATTGATCTGATTCAAAAACAGAGTGATTTTGTACTGTTGCAGGATGATGCACACTACCCGCAGCAACTACTGCCCTATGCCGATAAGCCGCCGATCCTGTTTGGCCAGGGCAATGTCCAAACCCTGTTACAAGCACAAATTGCCATTGTCGGTAGCCGTAAACCCAGCAATCACGGACGCCAGGTGGCCTATGACTTTGCTTATTATCTCAGTGAAAAAGGCTTTTATATCAGCAGTGGCTTGGCACAAGGCATTGATGAAGCCGCCCATCAGGGTGCTTTGCAGCACAATCGCACCATTGCCGTGATGGGTACAGGCCTAGACCTGACCTATCCCAGTCAAAATCAGCCGTTGCGACAGCAGATTCTTGCTCAGGCCGGTACGGTAATCACCGAGTTCTTACCCGGAACCCCTCCTTTACAGCAGCATTTTCCGCGGCGCAACCGCATTGTCAGTGCCTTAAGCCTCGGCGTGATTGTGGCAGAAGCTGCACTGAAAAGTGGTTCTTTAATCACGGCGAAATGGGCAGCGGAACAGGGCAAATTGGTGTTTGCCATTCCGGGACATATTTATAGCGAGCATCATCAAGGCTGCCATCAACTGATTCGTGAAGGTGGCATTTTAGTCGATCATCCTGAACAGGTGATTGAAGATCTGGCCCTGCCGACACAATGGCAAGCTCAACAGCATAGTGAACAGACCAGTAAACTCGCACCTCTGGATGCCCGGCCCGAACTGCCAGCGCATTTAAGCACTTTGTATAATCAGCTAGACTGGGTCGGGCAACTTCTGGATGAGCTGGTCATTCAACTGCAGTTAGACATTGCCACCCTGACCAGTCAATTGATGGAACTGGAATTACTTGGCTTGTGCACCCAACAAGCTGGCATATATCTACGTTGTCGTCCAGGCAAATAAGGTTCACAATAGCGCTTTAATCAATTTGAAGAGAAAGGTCTGATGATTAGCACCTCTGTTGCCGAAGCTGCTCAATGTTTAAAACAGGGACATGTTTTAGCATATCCCACAGAGGCAGTTTGGGGCTTAGGCTGTGATCCTTTTAACGAACAAGCGTTCCTGGAAATTCTACGTTTAAAGCAACGTCCCATTGAAAAAGGGGTAATTCTCCTGGCAGCACAAATTGCACAGGTAGAACATCTGTTAAAACCGCTGACTGCGGAAATGCGCCAACAGGTCATTGATTCATGGAGTCATCGCTCTCCGACCGAACGTGCAACCACTTGGCTGTTACCCGCAGGCGATCATATTCCGGCATGGATTAAAGGCAACCATCCCAAAGTAGCGGTACGGGTCACTACCCATCCCTTATGTGTCGCACTGTGCAATGCCTTTAACGGTTTTATTGTCTCGACCAGTGCCAATCCTGCTGGAAAAAACCCTGCCCGCTCCCTTCAGGAAGCCAGCCAATATTTTTCCAGCCAAGTAGATTATTTAAATGGCGATTTAGGTTTAAGCAAAGAACCTAGCCGTATTGTGGATGCTGAAACAGGTGAAGTGATCCGCGCTTAATGCGGATCACTTTGATATAATACGGGCTGAATATTATTTTCAGGCAAAAAAAAGCTCAACCATATAGGGATGGTTGAGCATAAAAAGGATGTGCATAAATCACATCCAGAGGGTATGTAAATCTGGTTGTGAAGGTTTAAAGATTGTTAAGAATAACTTAAACATTCACGATATAAATATTATGTAATAATTAATTTCTTTATACAAATATATTATTTATCTTAAAAGACAGCTAAAAACTATCAAATATTTATCACTTTTTATTAATAATTTAAATTATCTCACTATTTTTTAATTATCTTTTAGCTAAATATCCATTTTAAATACTTTTTTAAAACTACGACTCAGACTTTATTTCCATAAAAATTAATGATAAAACCAGTTTATTTGTCTGTTTTTTAATCTGCTATTTTTACGTTTATGCATTTAATTTTGCTGTTGTTACTACCCGATCTTTCTTTTGAGCCAATAAAATACCCAATAAAATGACCAGACCACCGATGCTGTGATACACGGTCCATGCTTCACCTAACCACAGATTGGCAATAATGGCCGTACAGACCGGCATTAAATTCATAAAAATACTGGTGCGATTCGGTCCGATCATCTGTACCGCCAACATCCAGACCAAGGGTGCAATCAAAGATGGGAAAATACCGGCATACAGCACACTGCTTACATTGTGTTGATCAATTGCATCCAGCCCCAAGTATAAAACGAAGGGCAAATGGTAAAGCAGGGCAAAAATAATCTGAACATAAAGACTGATCAGCAAGGGAATCTGCAGTTGCCATTTTTTCAGGAAAACGCCATAAAACGCATAAAAAAATACTGCCAGTACCATCATGATATCGCCCGGATGTCCACCAGATTGCAGCAGATGGGTCAAATTCCCCTGAGCCATGACATAAAGCAAACCGGCAAAAGACAGCATGCTGCCTACAACAGCAAAACGGTTAGGCATGTCCTTAAGCATGAGCATGGACACAAAAATGGTAAATACCGGAATAAAGGCATTGATAATGCCCATGTTAGTCGCAGTGGTATAATGCGCTGCGCTATAGCCCAACCCTTGATACAGCACCATACCAAAAGCACCAAGAACGGCGAGCTGCTTCCAGTGTGCCAAAACTAGCTGACTTTCACGCCAGACCTTGCCCAGCATAAACGGGGTTAAGACGATAAAAGCCACCAGCCAGCGATAGAAACTGATGCTAACCGGAGAAATATAGTCCGCCACATAACGGGTTACGGTAATGTTCATCGACCAGATTAAAACTGCAAGTAATGGCAAAACAAATGCCCACCAGACTGTTTTGTGTTGCTGTGTCATGCCCTATACCATGCTTGAATGTTCAGTTTTTATTTTTACTGAAGTCTGAAATAATTATAATATCGAATTTCAGACATTAATACTGCGCTCAGGACACTGAAGCATTGGGTTGTGACGATTGAGATGACACCCAATATCTTTCAGGCATGAAAGTACGCATACATAAAGATCAAGGACATTCACATGCTCCAGCAGATTCAAAACTATATAGAAGTGGATGAATTCTTTTATCAGAAAGATGAAATTATTGCGCCACACAGTTCATTATGGGGTGATTTCAATTTTAGTTTGAATGGTATTTTGGAATATGAAATTGAAGGACAAATTTATCTGTCACCACCGAATTATGGTCTGTGGCTCCCTCCACAAACAGCACATACCTCTATCGCACTAGATGAAAAAATCACCCACTATGTCTGTATTCGAGTACATCCTTACTTATGTCAGCATTTTGCACCTTGCACCAAAACCTTAAGTATTCGCCCCTTTCTTCGGCATTTGGTGCATGAAATCTTAGAGCAAAAACAGCAGGGTATAACTACACTACATTATCAGCATTTATTACTGGTAGTGAAGGATCAACTAAAAACTGCAGCGGCATATGATCACTATTTACCGCAAACCAACCATGTTTTGCTTAAGCCGCTATTACAGCAATTGGCCAATCCACAGCTCTTTCACAAGAGTTTGCAGCAACTTCTCAGCGGCTCGCCTATGAGCGAACGACATTTACTGCGCTTGAGCCAGCAAGAATTACAATTGAGCTTATCGGAATGGCGCAATCGGGCTAAAATTTTATATGCAATCTCTCAAATTCGCCAAGGCAAGACAGTGAAAAAATTGGCCTATGAGCTGGGTTATCAGCACAGTTCCAGCTTTATTGAGTTTTTTAAACGCTATACCGAACAAACACCTGCACAACTGCGTGATATCTAATACTTACATGAACTTAAATAACTACTTTGCAATTTGCAGCAGCTTAACAACAAAAATGCCCTAGTCACGGGCTAAACTCCTATGCCATTTTGATGACAACACTCTATTAAAGGGAGTCTCTAGCATATATTTCTTAACGTCTTTAATATTTTTTAAATAGTTAGGTCTGATGTTGTCATTGGATCTATAAGGATGCGATATGAAAACACCCTTACTGGCTTCACTCTGTGTTGCCACTCTGGCATTAATAGCCTGTGATAAAAAATCAAATGAAGCACCCGCATCGTCAGCAGCTACCAGCGCTTCCCCTGCAAGTACACAACCTGCAACCGCAGCACTGAGTACAAACAATATCAAAGATATTAAAAATGATTTAATTGAAATCCAGACCCTCTCCCAAAATCGCTCCAAAGAGGCTTTAGACTTGCAAAATAAAGCCAACCAGGCTGCGCAAAAAAATGATAAAGCCGCACTAAATACGATCATTGCAGAAATGAAAACCTATATTGCGAACTTTAACCGGGATCTGGATGCTTTAGCCCTGAAAAGTACCGAGCTAGACAAAGTACGTGGCAAAATTAAAGAATCCAATAATCTGGGTATCGAACTTGCTGAAGAAAGTATTGCCGAAAAACCGGATATGAAAAAAATTGCTGAACTGCGAGACCAGGCAACGCAATTGCAAAAAGAACTGGTCGCCGACATGCAGGCTCTGGAAAACAAAGTCAAAACCGCACAATAATGCATTGCATGATAAAAACAGGTCGATTGGCCTGTTTTTATTTACCCTGCATGAAAGATTACCATCCAGATCTCAATAAAAACTTGTCGATCGACACAATAAGCTTTAAAACAAAGCAGTCATTCACATTCAAATATTCAAGGACTTTCTCATGAGCCAATCTGTTTATGATATTCCGGTCAAGACCATTGCCGGACAGGACATCACCTTAAATCAATATGCAGGCAAAGTATTGCTGTTGGTGAATGTCGCCTCTAAATGCGGTTTAACCCCGCAATATGAAGGCTTAGAAAAACTGTATAAAGAAAAGAAAGACCAAGGACTGGAAATTTTAGGTTTTCCTGCCAATAATTTCCTGGCTCAGGAACCGGGTTCTGATGCAGAAATCCAGGAATTTTGTTCTTTAAATTATCAGGTGGATTTTCCGCTATTTTCTAAAATTTCCGTAGCAGGTGAAGATAAGCATCCGCTTTATCAAACCCTGACTCAGGCCATTCCTGAACGTATTGGCGAAGGACCTTGGTGGAAAGATCTGGTCGATTATGGCCTGACTCCAAATGAGCCGCCTGAAGTGTTATGGAACTTTGAAAAATTCCTGATCAATAAAAAAGGGGAAGTGGTGGCCCGCTTTGCACCAGACATCACAGCCGATGATCCGCGTATTGTTGATGCGATTAATGCTGAACTTGCCAAATAAAAGTATGCTCTAAACCGGCCGGTTCAGCGTGTTTAATTCAGGCTGAAGTCGGCTTTATTTTTCTCTAATCATTTTAACTTTCAAAAAACTGTCCAGACATGAAATCTGTTAAAAATGGCCAAAACCTGGCGAACGTCAGGCTATTTCTACCCCCGGTTTTTATTATCATATCGGTGCAACAACCTGCCGCATGAATGAGATGCCAGTCCAAATCATCACCAGACAAAACACACTACTGACGGATAATGAAAGCCGATTGCCCTAGCACTTTGAAAATTCCCGATCAGCCAGCAAAGGGACATCGGAGCTGGTTGTCCACAGAAATTAGCAGATTCAAATCAAGGCAGGAATTCAGAGAGTTGCATGCCATTCATGCTTCAGAGCAGGCAGCAAATTACATTTATACAATAGATTATTCACGTTTTCTCTTTAACTTAGAGGTGAAATAAAAATATCGGCTGACAGCTATTTTTAATATAGGTAAACCCATGAAAAAACTAGTACATGCTGGACTCTTTGCTTTAACCACTGCCGTGCTGGCAGCACCTGCAGCAATCGCCGCGCCACCTGCTCATGCCCATGAAAATAACAGCCATGCCCAAAATATGCATCCGGGTGACACACATGGCCAACAGCACGCTGGACAGCGTCATCATGAAGTCATACAAGATCGGGTTTTAAAACCATCCCGCGACTGGAAAGCCGGTCAAGCCCTGCCTTCACATTATTATGGTAAAGGCTATGCAATTGATCATAAGCGTTATAAAAATCTGAGTAAACCGGGCAAAAACCAGCGCTGGATTCGCGTCAATGGCGACTATGTACTGATTAACACGCTCAATCACAGTATTGTGAAAATTATGACAAATTGAGCTTAGTCATTTATGTAAAGTTAAGAGCGCTGCAGCGCTCTTTTTTAATAACTCAAGCGCTTATATTCAAAATATTTGTTATCACTTTGCAACAATTAGTTTTTTCTCCACATTCTGTCCCTATATTGTGATGTATTGATTGAAGCTGAAATGAAAGAGATATGAAAAAATTCATCCAAAATGCGGTTTCTCCTTTTGTGATGTTTAGTGCGGGCCTTTTGCTGATCGGTTGTGAACAAGCCAGTACACCGGATTCAACTGAAAATGAAACATCCAGCGAAGTCTCCGAACAGGTCTCTACCCCGTCAGCTACAGAAGCCTCAGCTAATAAAACGGAACTGAAAAGCGGAAACATGTTTTATATTGTCCGCGATGTTGCCGATATGCAATTGAAAACCGGTGACTATATTGAACAGCTCAAACAGAGCCAATCGGATTTAGAAGCGGCTGTTTCCAATCATGATCAGCAGCAATTACAAAGCACTGCAGAATCCTTAAAAGCCCAGTTAAAAGGTTTTGATCAGGCTCTCAGCAGCTTGAACCTGAAAAGCCAGGAAATTGATTCGATTCGTCAAAATGTAATGCAGGCCAATCAGCAAGTACTAGCCACCCCGTTTTTAAATGGCAAGATCGACTTGACTCAGGTCGATTTCAAGAAAATTGAACAACAAATGGGTACGATCCAGACGGAAATGATTAAACTGGCCGGCATGATGATTCCTGCAGGTCAGCATGATTCAGGTTCAAGTGAATCAGATCAGGAAAGTTAATTCTCCTATAGAGAAAGCCTCTAAAAATAAAGACCAATTCAGCGGTCCTGCAGAATTGGTCTGTTTAAATTGAAGATTAAAGTCTCATATCAATCACGATACGGCCATCAATTTTACCCTGCTCCATACGCTCAAAAATATCGTTAATATTCTCAAGCGGTTCAACATGGATATGCGCCTTGACCTTGCCGCGCGCTGCAATATCCAGTGCTTCTTTCAAGTCCAGACGCGTTCCGACAATCGAGCCGCGCACGGTAATCCCTTCCAGCACCATATTAAAAATCGACAAGTCAAAGGTTCCCGCTGGTAAACCGTTTAAAACCATAGTGCCACCACGACGAACAATTGCCACAGCCTGTTCAAATGCCTTTGGCGATACCGCAGTCACCAAAACACCGTGACAACCCTCACCCGTGGCTTTCATGACTTCTTCCTTAACATCCACTTTCAGGGCATTAATGGTCACATCGGCACCCAAGTTTTTGGCCAATTCCAGTTTAGAATCATCCACATCAATTGCCACCACATTAAAGCCCATAGTCTTGGCATACTGAATTGCCACATGACCTAGGCCACCAATTCCGGAAATGGCTACCCAGTCCCCGGTTTTGGCCTCTGTCATTTTCAAACCTTTATAGACTGTCACGCCAGCACACAAAATCGGAGCAATTTCCAGCAGATCAACACCTTCAGGAATCACGCCGACGTAGTCACCATCTGCCAGGCAATATTCAGCAAAACTGCCATTCACTGAATAACCCGAATTTTGCTGCTTCTTACACAAGGTTTCCCAGCCTGCATAGCAATGATCGCAATGACCACATGCAGAATACAGCCACGGAACACCTACAATATCTCCCACCTTTAAATGCTCTACACCCTCACCGACCTCTATGACTTCACCCACACCTTCATGGCCGGGAACAAAAGGTAAAGTCGGTTTTACCGGCCAATCCCCATGCATGGCATGCAGATCGGTATGACAAACACCTGTTGCAATAATTTTCACCAGTACTTTGCCCGGACTGATTTTCGGAATTTCCAGTTCTTGTATTTGCAGCGGCTGGTTAAATGCCGTAACCACCGCGGCTTTCATTGTATTCGCCATATTGATGTTCTCCATATTACGCATACTGAGAAGACTCTTGTTAGAGGAGCCACAGCCCTACTATATCGAACAATAAATAATCAAAATGAGTGGATTTGTATCGGATTTGATCACTTTAGATGTGTTTGCCGTTCAGCAGTACAAGGTGTGCCGGCTCTAAAATGATTGTTTCTTATTTTGAAGCTGATTTGAAAAAAATCACTGGTAAGACTATAAATAACAGCAAGGCATAGCCAATCTTGCTAAAGTCGGGATTCGGGCAACGGATAAGAACTAGACATGTCACGTTTAACTTAGATTTTTACTAAGATTTATAGAGAGTGAACATAATTATTAAAGGTGATTTTTCATCTTAGCGATGAGGTTCATCCTTACCGACTCATGGATTTTACTGTACACGCCATTGTTTAAAAGCAGCCTGCATCGCTTGTTTTTCTTTAGATGAGGCTAGACGGCTTTCCATAGCAGAAAAATCACCTTTATACGCTGCAGCAACCATCGACTTTGCCAGTTCCTCAATACTCTTCCGACCGTACTGTTTATAAGCCAGGATTTCATCTTGCGTTAAAAACAAGTCCCAGCAGGATACGACCGAACTCATATCCACTGCAATGCTGAGATAATAATGCTCAAAGTCTTGGTAAAGTTCCCAAAAATGCGGTTCATGTTCGATAAGGTTCATCTAAAACTATAAGCGTTCAAAGTAGATACTTTTAATCTATACCCAATACCTGCTTATAAGATATGCAACTTTAGATATTATTTTTGCACTGTTGAAATAAAATAGAAATTGTTTGGCTTGAAATAACCCGGCAAAAGCCAATTTTCCTGAAGTAAAAACATGCGCATGGGTAATCTAAAAAGGTAGAGATATAAGCTGGAAGTAAGATCGAATGAAATTTTAAGTTAAAAATAGAACGGTGCTCTGTGTTCTATTCTCCCTCTATACAATTGATGTTTTTATAAAAAAACATTATCCACTTCTCATTTTTCCTATAATATGTACAAATAGCAAACACAAAAAATATTTTATAATATGAAAAAAATGATTCTTGTGGTGGTCTGTTTAGCAATCATGGCGTATGGCATGTTGCATTTCATCATGCCTGAAAAAGCTATGCCACGCTTAAATCAATTTTTTTCTCACCCTATAAAAGATGTTCAACTGATTCAAGACTGGCTCAAACATAATCAACAACAGCAGTTGTTATTGGTTGATGTCATCCAACCGGTCAGCCCAAAGCAAACTGGTCCTTATGTTGAATACATCAAACAACGAATTGAATTGAATCAACAAAATATTCAGCGTATTAAACTCAGTCACTACAAAAGCAAAGCATTTAAAGAAATTCAACAATTGGAAATTCATGCCTTGCAACAATGGAATAATCTCTATCAAAGCAATATTGTTGATGCTTTTGAACAGCAACAACGTTTTTTAGACTTGCCCATGAAAGAATTGCAACAACTGGAAACTGAAGCACGTTACGCACTTCAACAACAAGAAATGAGCGTATTGCAACGGCTACAACAATTGGTCCAACAGAACAGCGATTATGTTGCAAATATTGACCATAACCTGCTTGGTGACTGGCTTGACTACCATTTAATGCAACATGAAATTCACCCGATCATTGTCGAAGGGCAAAATCCCTCCTCCACTGACCCAGATGATCGTTTAGAATCATTACAAGATTTGCAACTGTATAAACGTTTTCAGCCAGATACGGATGAATATAAATACATCATGGCGCTTTCAACTCAGCTTTGGCATGTTGAATATCCCGCTTCATCCAATCTAGCCACAGCAAACCCGCGACCTATTTCATATGCTGACCAATCCGGAGAAGAAATTATCGTTCCGGAAGATATACCCAAAGCTGAAAAATTAAAGCAACTGATTAAGACACAAGATGACAAAGTGAGTGATATGTTGTTCGGTCAACTCAGACAGGCTTTCTTTAAAGAAAAATAGAATTAAATATAGAAAATTCACTCTGCTTTTTAAGCAGGAATAATCTCTTGGGGAAGTAAAAAGAATTTAAAAATAAAAAAACCACCCTTTCGGGTGGTTTTTCAATCTCGAACCGTGTCTTATTGAGCGCGGTTTTTGATTTTGCGGATGGTTTCCAGCTGAGCAGCAGTTTCTGCAAGAGCAGCAAGCG
This sequence comes from Acinetobacter sp. YH01022, assembly GCF_013420235.1. Classification (NCBI taxonomy): domain Bacteria; kingdom Pseudomonadati; phylum Pseudomonadota; class Gammaproteobacteria; order Moraxellales; family Moraxellaceae; genus Acinetobacter; species Acinetobacter sp. YH01022. The sequence goes on from NZ_VOYP01000014.1 coordinate 15,434, forward strand.
CAGCAGCAGAGTCCAAGTCGCTCTTTTGATTTGCTAGCAATTGTTCAGCTTGTTTACGAGCTTCAATAATTGCGGCTTCATCAAGGTTGTCAGCACGGACTGCAGTGTCTGCAAGTACAGTAACAACGTGCGGTTGAACTTCAAGTACACCACCAGATACATAGATTAACTCTTCTGTACCATTTTCAAGCAGAACGCGGATTGCACCCGGCTTGAGTAAAGTTACCAGCGGAGCATGGCCAGGCATAATACCCAACTCACCACCAGCACCTTTAGCAATTAGCATAGTTACAGTGCCTGAGTACAAAGACTCTTTAACACTTACAACGTCACATTGCATAGTCGCCATGAGAATCTCCTAAATTAGGTAGCTAATTAAAGTTTCTCGGCTTTAGCAATCACTTCGTCAATACCACCAACCATATAGAACGCTTGTTCTGGGATGTGATCGTATTCACCAGCTAGAAGACCTTTAAAGCCACGAATTGTTTCTTTAAGCGGTACAAGTTTACCAGGAGCACCAGTAAACACTTCAGCTACGTGGAACGGTTGAGAGAAGAAACGTTGGATCTTACGTGCACGGTATACAGTAAGTTTGTCTTCTTCAGCCAATTCGTCCATACCAAGAATCGCGATGATGTCTTTCAATTCTTTATAACGTTGAAGAACGTTTTGAACTGAACGAGCAATTTCGTAATGCTCAGCACCTACAACTAATGGATCTAACTGACGTGAAGTAGAGTCAAGTGGATCGATCGCTGGGTAAATACCAGAAGATGCGATATCACGACTCAATACTACAGTTGCGTCCAAGTGAGCGAAGGTAGTAGCAGGCGATGGATCTGTTAAGTCATCGGCAGGTACGTATACCGCTTGGATTGACGTAATAGAACCAGACTTAGTCGATGTAATACGTTCTTGAAGAACACCCATCTCTTCTGCAAGAGTCGGTTGGTAACCTACTGCAGATGGCATACGACCTAGAAGTGCTGATACTTCAGTACCTGCCAGTGTATAACGGTAGATGTTGTCTACGAACAATAGTACGTCACGGCCTTTACCGTTTTCGTCTTTCTCGTCACGGAAATACTCAGCCATAGTCAAACCAGTCAACGCTACGCGTAAACGGTTACCCGGTGGCTCGTTCATCTGACCGTAAACCATCGCTACTTTGTCAAGTACGTTAGAGTCTTTCATCTCGTGATAGAAGTCGTTACCTTCACGAGTACGCTCACCAACACCAGCAAACACAGATAAACCTGAGTGCGCTTTAGCGATGTTGTTGATCAACTCCATCATGTTTACAGTTTTACCAACACCGGCACCACCGAACAGACCAACTTTACCACCTTTAGCGAACGGGCAAAGTAAGTCGATGACTTTAATACCAGTTTCTAAAAGGTCAGTAGATGCTGCTTGTTCAGCATAAGAAGGTGCTTGACGGTGAATCGGCAAACGTTCTTCAGTGGCAACTGGACCAGCTTCGTCGATAGGGCGACCAAGAACGTCCATGATACGACCTAAACATGCAGTACCTACAGGTACAGAGATAGGCGCGCCAGTGTTAGTTACGTTCAAACCACGCTTAAGTCCTTCAGTAGAACCCATTGCAATAGTACGAACTACGCCATCACCAAGTTGTTGCTGAACTTCTAATGTAGTTTCAGTGCCATCAACGTGGAGAGCGTCATAGATCTTAGGAACGCTGTTACGTTCAAACTCGACGTCGATAACCGCGCCGATGATCTGAATGATACGACCGCTACTCATTGCTGTCTCCTCAATTCAAACTAATAATGTTAAACGGCAGCGGCACCACCAACGATCTCAGAAATTTCCTGAGTAATCGCGGCTTGACGCAGCTTGTTATAAATAAGTTGTAGGCTCTTGATCAGCTCACCCGCGTTATCAGTTGCAGCTTTCATTGCAACCATACGTGCAGACTGTTCACACGCGATGTTTTCAATCACGCCTTGATAAACCATAGACTCGATGTAACGAACCAATAAACCATTTAAAAGCTCTTCAGCTTCTGGTTCATAGATATAGTCCCAACCGTATTGACGGTTCAGACCTTCGCTTTCTTCAGCAGCTGCTAAAGGAACGAGCTGTTCGATCTTTTGGTTTTGAGTCATGGCATTGACAAAGCCGTTTGACACCAGATAAATACGATCTAACTCGCCTTTATCGTAAGCGTCCAACATCACCTGTACAGAACCAGTTAACTGTTCAAGACTTGGCGCATCACCTACGTTTGTAGTTGCACCAAGCACTTTACCGCCGTAGTTTTTAAAAAACGAAACCGCTTTTTGACCAATTAAAGCAAATTGAACTTCAATTGACTGCTCTTGTTGCTGTTGGACGTGTTTTACCACTTTCTTGAACAAGTTAATGTTCAAGCCACCAGCAAGGCCGCGATCTGATGACACAATGATATAGCCAACGCGCTTAACTGGGCGTTCAACCATATAACGGTGTTTGTATTCAGGATTCGCTTGGACCAAGTGAGCAATTACACGGTGCATATTTTCGGCATACGGACGGCCTTGAGCCATGCGCTCTTGCGCACGACGCATCTTAGAAGCTGCTACCATCTGCATCGCGCGAGTAATTTTCTGCGTGCTTTTGATACTAGCTACTTTGGCGCGAATTTCTTTTAAATTTGCCATACGCTTAACCTAGTATTCGAAGGCTCTTTCGAGCCCTCGAAGGTTGATTCCGTGAACCAAACCAACACTAATCTAGCAAGTTGCTAAATTAGTAAGTTTGAGTCGCTTTGAACTTTTCAATACCAGCTTTGAATTCAGCTTCGATATCTTTGTCCCAAGCACCAGTCTCGTCAATTTTTTGCATTACTGCAGCGTGTTCTGAACGGAAGTAAGCAATTAACGCAGCATCAAATGCAACGATTTTTTTCACTTCAACGTCAGCCATGTAGCCTTCGTTAGATGCATAAATTGAAACAGCCTGGTCAGCAATTGAGTAAGGAGCATATTGTTTTTGCTTCATTAACTCAGTTACACGTTGACCATGTTCAAGTTGCTTACGAGTTGCTTCGTCAAGGTCAGAAGCGAACTGAGCAAACGCTGCCAATTCACGATATTGCGCCAAAGCGGTACGGATACCACCAGACAATTTCTTGATGATCTTGGTTTGAGCAGAACCACCAACACGAGATACAGAGATACCCGCGTTCACAGCAGGACGGATACCTGCGTTGAACAATGATGTTTCAAGGAAGATCTGACCATCAGTAATCGAAATTACGTTGGTTGGTACGAATGCAGATACGTCACCGGCTTGAGTTTCAATAATCGGCAATGCAGTTAATGAACCAGTTTGGCCTTTAACTTCACCGTTAGTGAATTTCTCAACGTAGTCAGCAGATACACGAGAAGCACGTTCAAGTAAACGGCTGTGTAAATAGAATACGTCACCAGGATATGCTTCACGACCTGGTGGACGACGTAAAAGCAATGAAATTTGACGGTAAGCAACAGCTTGTTTAGACAAGTCATCATAAATGATAAGCGCGTCTTCACCGCGGTCACGGAAGTACTCACCCATTGTACAGCCAGCATAAGGAGCTAGATACTGCATTGCTGCAGGATCAGCTGCAGCTGCAGCTACAACAGTTGTGTACGCCATAGCGCCAGTTTCTTCAAGCTTGCGTACTACGTTAGCAATAGTCGATTGTTTTTGACCAATAGCTACGTATACACATTTAATGCCAGAGTTTTTCTGAGCGATGATCGCATCGATCGCCATTGCTGTTTTACCAGTTTGACGGTCACCAATGATCAACTCACGTTGACCACGGCCTACAGGGATCATTGTATCTACTGATTTATAACCAGTTTGTACAGGTTCATCCACTGATTGACGCCAAATTACACCTGGTGCTACTTTTTCAACAGCATCAGTAAGTTTTGCATCAATAGGGCCTTTACCATCAATCGGGTTACCCAAAGCATCTACTACACGGCCTAAAAGTTCTGGACCAACCGGAACTTCTAATACACGACCTGTGCAACGCGCTTTTTGACCTTCTTGAAGGCTTAAGTAGTTACCTAAGACAACGGCACCCACTGAATCCTGTTCTAGGTTCAGTGCCATACCAAATAAGCCGCCGTCGAATTCGATCATTTCACCGTACATTGCATCAGCAAGGCCGTGAATACGCACAATACCGTCGGAAACCATAACAATGGTCCCTTCGTTCTTAGCGGTCGCGCTGGTGTCCAGATCGCCGATACGCTGTTTAATGAGCGCACTGATCTCGGATGGATTCAGTTGTTGCATTGCGCTATACCTCAATCTTTTTAAAGTTCAGTCTTCTTTTACGCAGTAATTTTTTATAAATAATTACGCAAGAAGACGAGTCCGCATTTTTTCAAGCTTGTTAAGCGCAGAATCATCTATCACTTGGTCGCCTGCACGAATAACTACACCAGCAATTAATTCTGGTTTAACTTCTACAGAAACATTTACCGCAGCGTTAAAGCGTTTTTTCAACGCATCTGCAAGTAGCTGTTCTTGTGTAGAAGACAATGGGAATGCTGATTCAATCACAACATCCACAGTGTTGTTATTCTGTGATTTGAGCTGTTCGTATTCTGTTTCAATTTCAGGAAGAAGAGTCAAACGGTCATTTTCAGCAAGCAATGTCAAAAAGTTTGACACTGCTGCAGTTTGATCTTCACCTAAAACTTTAGCAAAAACACTTACCTGCTCTGCAGGAGTAAGCTCAGGGCGATTTAAGTAAGCTGAAAATGCTTCATCTTGCACCGCAGCACTGAGCAAAGTTAATGCATTTGACCAAGCGTCAGTTGCACCTTGCTCAGAAGCGTAAGCAAATGCTGCTTTAGCGTATGGGCGTGCCAACGTCAAGAGTTCAGCCATAATCCGCCTCTCTTAAAGTTTAGCAGCCAGCTGAGTCAGCATGGCATTGTGAGCTTCTGCGTCAACTTGCTGGGTCAGAATTTTTTCTGCACCAATCACTGCAAGAGCAGCAACTTGTTGACGTAATTCTTCGCGAGCAGCATTGATTTCAGTATCAACAGCTTCTTTCGCTTGTTGACGAATACGCTCACCTTCAGCAGCTGCTTGAGTACGCGCTTCTTCTACCAATTGCGCACCGCGACGGTTCGCTTGTTCGATCAATTGAGCCGCTTGTGCTTTAGCTGCGTCTAATTCGGCTTTCACTTGAGCTTGCGCATCGGCAAGGTCAGCTTTCGCTTTTTCAGCAGCATTTAAGCCATCAGCGATTTTACGCTGACGCTCACTAATCGCATTGATTAGTGGTGGCCATACAAACTTCATGCAGAATGCGACGAAAATCGCAAATGCAATCGCTTGGCCAATCAATGTGAGGTTGATATTCATTGCTATTCCTCAATGGTTTAATTTAGGAATTAAGCTGATTAACCTACAAATGGATTAGCGAAGATGAAGAACAAGCCAATACCAACACCGATCATAGGCACAGCATCAAGAAGACCCGCGATTAAGAACATACGAGTTTGAAGTTGTGGAGCCAATTCTGGTTGACGAGCTACAGCTTCAAGGAAACGGCCGCCTAAAAGACCAAAACCAATCGCAGTACCTAAAGCACCAAAAGCGATCAAGATAGCAGATGCAATTGCAACTAGACCTAAAGTGAGTTCCATGATAATTCCTCAGAGGTTAGGTATATACCAAATTAAAGTAAAAAATTAAGCCCAACCATCCTTTGACAGTCAGGCAATACCATTAATGTTTTTCGCTAGCCATACTCAAGTATACGATAGTCAGCATCATGAAAATGAATGCTTGTAACGTAATAACAAGAATGTGGAAGATCGCCCAAGGCACAGACAACGCCCACTGGATCCAGAACGGTAATAATGCGATGAGGATAAAGATTAACTCACCTGCATACATGTTACCGAAAAGTCGTAGAGCCAATGAAACTGGACGTGCAAGGAATGTTACGAGTTCCAGAATCAAGTTCACTGGAATGAGCAACGCTTTTGCAACTGGGTTACTTGGGTTAAATGGGTTGAGTGCTAACTCGCCGACGAAACCGCCGATGCCCTTTTCACGAATGCTATAGAACAAGATAAGCACAAATACCGACAATGACATACCAAGGGTAACGTTAGGGTCAGTAGATGGAACAATCTTGAAGTAAACGTGATGCGGGTCCATACCAAATACGTTTGAACCAATAATTCCTGCAAGATGCGGGATGAAATCTACTGGAAGTAAATCCATCGCATTCATCAGGAAAATCCACACAAAAATTGTGAGGGCTAAAGGCGCAATTAAGCGTGATTTGCCATGGAAAGTGTCGCGGACACTTGAGTCAACAAACTCGATGATCATTTCGATTGCAGACTGGAACTTGGTAGGAACACCAGCGTTTGCAGCTTTCGCTACTAACCAGAACAACAAACAGAAAACCACACCGAGAGTGATAGACCAACCCATTGAATCCAAGTGAATAGCAGTGAACCCCATCTGTTGAGCTTCATCAGCAGTCTCAGCCAATTTCCAAGAACCATCAGGCATTTTGCCATAGGTTAAATTGGTCAAGTGATGCTTGATGTACTCGGTCGAAGTAAGGGCATGTTCTTCAGCAGCCATAAATCACACCTGGTCAATGTCAAATACTAAATAGAGGGAACGAACATCGCGTGCTGCCTGATATCTCGTTCATCTCCTAAAAAACTTTTCAATTTTTTGTTGTGTTTAAACTTATTTCCGGAGTCGTGACGCCCAAAAAGGTGCGACCCACGTCATCGTCTGAACAAGTATAAATCCACAAAACAATGCCACCGCTGACAACGGTTTGACAGTGCTTAAAATTAAAATGAAACCAACAATCACAATTGCAAACTTGCCCATCAAGCCTCTATACATGTTCGAAAGAACCTGTTTTGAAGCTCGCGCACCTGCGGCTCGAAACGATTGCCAAGAAAAATAACAACTTGCAAGCCAACACACCAACGCACCAAGTGCGGCACTGTAAGCTGCAGTTGAGTCTTTCACGACCCACGCTATCAAGGCTGAAACAGGAATCATGCATGCTTGTAAAATGACTAAAGCTTTCGCTAATCGTCGGTCAATCATGCGACTAGTTCGGCTCATTATTTATTCACTCACAGCAATCATGCTTGACAAGTTTAGCTGATGATCGTTTTTAATCGCAGGCATTATAGAGTTACACCCCTGAACATGCAATCTTTTCCCGACCTAAGTCGGATTTTTTAATTACATAAATCGCTTTTGAACTCATCCATTACTGTTTAATTTTTGCATTATTTTCGTGCATTTTGTACACACTTATGGGTTTGTTCGGCAAGTTTTTTCCATGCCAGCACAAAGTCCCCTTCCCTGCCCATACTTTCATCGACCGCCTGGAAGGTCACCGGATTCAACTTCTGGTACTGGTTCTTGCTGGCATGCCCTTCTGCCAGGAGGCACATATTACGAGCTGGACGGCTATCATTTAAATACTTGATTTGGGCAATGGTCGGTGCAACATGTGGATCATCGGTCAATGCACCGGAAAATTTCAGGTTTAAAGCACGTTCCAGATACTGATAGGCATCATGATATGCCCAATAAGGTTTCACTGTTGTATTGCTATTATATTGCTGTGCACTCAGCAACATCTCTTGAGCAAAGCGTTTGGCATTGGCCCAGTAGGCTTCTTTATGCTCCGGTAATTGCTGTGAACGCAGGGCTGCAATAAAAAAGCCGATTCGTACAGCATTGTTGGGATCTAGCCACACATGCGTATCGACCGTATTGTTCAACGCCACACCACGAGTAGTACGCTGCGGCAGGGTCTGCACAATACCGGAATCTAAAATCGAAATCGCTTTGGGATTATCAGACAACAGCTTATTCAATGGAGCTTCATGTGCCTTACCCAGCCAGATCACCAGTGAGGCATCCAGAATGGCTTTGCGATGCGCTGGCGTCAGGGTAATGTCATGTCCAGACTGATCCCCCAGCAAGAGCACAGGCTTCTCCACGCCCTGAGTCACTTCCTGAGCAATAAGATAAATGGGATGCGTAGAAACCACCAGACTCTGTGTCCAACCAAAGCTACTGAAGAGGGCCAGTGCACAAAATGCAAAGAAACGGGACATGAAGAAAATCACCAAATACTCAATAAGTGTTATAATATAACAAATCGACAAAAATACCTATGTTTATCGAAACAGGTATCGCTTCATGTTAAGATTTAATGTCCTTTGATTTTTATAAATTTCGCACTTGAGGTTGGCTATGAGCTTATGTTCGCACGAACATCACAATGCATTACATGGCGTACATGACCATCATAATATAGCAACTCGTCTTGCTGAAGCAGAAAGTCTCTGTGCAACGACTGGCGCACGCTTAACCCCATTACGTAAAGAAGTGCTGGAACTGATTTTAAATGCCAGCGGTCCCATGGGTGCCTATGACTTGCTGGCTAAAATCAAGAGTGAATCTGACCGTCCTGCTGCACCACCAACGGTATATCGTACTTTGGACTTTTTACTGGAAAAAGGTTTAATCCATCGTTTAACTTCGATTAATGCCTACATTCCATGTTGTCATCCGCGCGAAGGACATCAGGCAGCATTTTTAATTTGTACCGAATGCAAAAATGTTACAGAGGCCTCTGCTCAGGGGCTATTAAAACAATTGGATGAACTTTCAGCATCAGATCAATTTACTGCACATCACAGTATTATTGAAATTTCCGGGATATGTCAGCAGTGTCGCAACAAACAGTAACAGTCAATCCCCTAATTGCCCTGGATAAAATCAGTGTGCGGATTGATGACCGTGACATTTTGAAAAATGTGGATTTCGCTTTACACGAGCGAGAAATTGTCACCCTGATCGGTCCAAATGGTGCGGGAAAATCTACCCTGATTAAAGTGCTTTTAGGCATTGTAAAAGCCAATTCAGGAAAAATTCATAGCCATAAAAAACTCAAATTTTCCTATGTGCCGCAAAAGTTTAGTCCATCGCATAGCCTGCCTTTGCGGGTGCGGGATTTATTGGCTTTAGAACACTGCGATGCAGATATCAAGGCAGAAATTATTCGTGATACCGGCATTACCAAATTACAGGATTGTAAGGTTCAGCAACTTTCAGGTGGTGAACGGCAACGGGTATTACTGGCACGGGCTTTACTGCGTTTGCCCGAGGTACTGGTACTAGATGAACCGATGCAAGGTCTGGATATTCAGTCCGAGGCTGAACTGTATGAATATGTCAGAAGCCTGCCGATCAAATATGGCTGTGCCGTGTTGATGGTCTCACACGACCTGCAATGGGTCATGCAAGGTACGCATCGGGTCGTGTGTTTAAATAAACATATCTGCTGTAGCGGCTTGCCGGAAAATGTGCAGCAGCACCCCGAATATCAGGCCATTTTCGGTACCAACCGTGTGTTCTATCAACATCATCATGACCACTGTGCGCATGGTGACAGTGCGACTCCGTGTCAGCATGATCCTCGTCCACATATTCACCCTGAACCGGAAGCTTAAGCCATGATGGAATGGTTACAACTCTTGTTACCTGCATGGACCATGGGAACCCTGTTGGTGTTTCTAACGGCTCCGCTGGGCTGTCTGATGTTATGGCGACGGATGTCTTTTTTTGCCGACACCATGGCACATGGCACTTTATTGGGCGTGGCGATTGCAGGTGCTTTGAGCCTACCTTTATGGTTGGGCGTGAGCTTTTTGGCTTTTCTATTGGTAGCCATTTTATGGGTACTGCATGATCCTCGCCTACCCAATGATGCCCTACTGGCACTTTGTTCAGCCACCCTGCTCTGCTCGGGCTTACTGTTTATTCAGCATATTCCTAGTTTAAGACCTGAACTGCTCAGCTATTTGTTTGGCGATCTGTTGCAAATTTCCTGGTCAGACTTGCCGATGTTTGCTCTAGTCATTATTGCGGCTTTAGCTGTGTTGTATAAAAACTGGCAAGCACAGATTCAGATTGCGATTGATCCCGATATGGCAGTGAGTGAAGGCGTGAATGCCAAATGGCAACGTCTGGTGTTTATGCTACTGCTGGCCCTGTTTACCGTATTGGCTTTGCGTGCGGTCGGTTCATTGTTGATGGGCGCTTTACTGGTGATTCCGGCATTAACCGCACGTTTGCTGGCAAACTCGCCGAAACAGATGGTGGTTTGGGCTTTTGTGATTGCACAAATCGGGATTAGTGTCGGACTATGGTCCAGCGCAGGACTCGATACCTCTACCGGCCTGACCATTGTCCTGACTATGGCAATTTTATTTGCGGTGATTTTTACAGTACAAAAGTTCAAGAAGCTGAGCTAAGATGATGACCGGCAAGCGATACTTTATTAGTGCTTGTCTGCTTGGACAAAAAGTTCGTTACGATGGACAAGATTGTTTAGTCCGGGAATTAGTTTCAGATTTAATACCTGATCAATATGTGAGTTTATGTCCTGAGATCAGTGGCGGACTGCCTACCCCTCGCCCGCCTGCTGAAATTCAGAATGCATCAGGTAGAGATGTTCTGAACAATCATGCGACTGTAATAGATCGAGAAGGCATGAATGTTTCTGATGCCTTTATTCAAGGGGCTTATGCAGCCTTAGCCTTGGCGCAAGAACATCAGGTTACTCATGCCATCCTAAAAGCAAATAGTCCATCCTGTGGCAGTGACTTGATTTATGATGGAACATTTACAGGAGATAAAATTCAGGGTGAAGGCGTAACCGCCGCGCTGTTTAGGAAACAGGGTATTGTGGTATTAACTGAACATGAATTCCTTCAGGCTTTAAAACTCACTGAACGCTGATACATTTCAACTTTATCCAGACAATAGTTTTATTCTAGCCAAAGCTTCAAACGGCTTTTATATATACTGTTCAAATAAAAAACAAAATAAGTTTTCCAATGAATATTCACACCTTCGAACTATGGGCGCGTTATCATCTTTGGGCCACCCATCGCTTAAGCATATCTCTACACACTGTTTCTGATGAAGATTTTGCGAAAGATTGTGGTCTGTTCTTCAAAAGTATTTTGGGTACACTGAACCACTTGCTTGTTGCTGAACATGAACTTTGGTTTTCTCGTTTTTCTAAAGGGGAATCACCCGCTATCGCCTTAAACAGTGTGATTGAGACTGACCGTCATCGATTATTAGAACGGCTGCTTCAAAGTGCTGGGCTGTGGCAGAGCTTGATACAAGAGCTAAACCAGGAAGCTTTAGATGGCGTGCTACATTACCGGAATACACGGGGCCAAGACTTGAGCCTACCTTATGCAGCAACACTAATGCATGTGTTCAATCATGCTACCCATCATCGCGGACAAATCACGGCTGCAATGACGGCTTTGGATTATGCATCACCGGAACTGGATATGTTATTTATGCTGATGGAAGAACAACAGGCTGTGACTTAATCCATTCTCATTTTATTGATGTACCAAACTTAATAACGTTGCTGCACAGGCAAACAATACCGCAAAGGTCCGGTTCATATATTTCTGCTGTTCCGGCGATTTTAAAAGTCTCAGCACTTTGGCGGCCAATCCTGTATAACCCGCCATCACGATCAGATCAATCGTCACCATGGTGACTGCCATAATCAGATACTGAATCCATTGTGGTTTAGACAAATCCAGAAACTGTGGCAACACGGCAAGTAAAAATACAATCGCTTTCGGGTTGCTCATATTGACCAAGAAGCCATATAAGACCAATTTAGGAATCGATTTAGTCGGTTGTTGATGTTGAATCTCAATGGCCTGTGCGGGTGCTGTCCATTGCAGGTATGCCAAATACAAGAGATACGCTACGCCAAACCATTTCACCACCCAAAAAGCCCAAGGTGTCGTGGCAAATAGCACCCCGACCCCAGCTGCCACAATCCCGATTTGCACTAAAAGTGCCAGCTGTAAACCTAAAGCATTCCAGTATCCACGTCGAAAACCATAATTTAAACCGCTCGACATCGAAGCAATTGCACCTGCCCCAGGAGAAATACTGATGACCCAGCATGCCAGCATATAGGCAAGCCAAACTTGGTAAGACATAAAATATAAGGAGATAAAAAAGTGAAACTATTATATGACTTTTCATCTTTTAAAGGGCTTAAAAATCGAAGTGCAAACTCAAGCCTTGGGCTATTCACTCAAGCAGTGATGAGGCACAATAAAGCCAGATACGTATTTTATAAAAATTGTTAGGAGCCCTGTATGACTGCCCAATCTGTAATTTTACCGTTACCTTCAGATCATGCCCGGTTTATTGTTTTACGTTTAAAAGACTTAACGATTGAAGAGTTAAAAGAAAAACTTGCGGATTTATTTAGCACCCGTGACCGTTTAATCACCCAGCATCCGAATGCACAAATTAAAACAGGCGTCGCTTTTGGTCCGGAGCTTTGGGCAAAACTTTATCATCAAACTCCTGCCGGCTTTAAGCAATTACAACCGATTCAAGGTTCATTCCAGATGCCTGTTGTCCCTGCTGATCTGCTGATTCATATTGCCAGTGCTCGCGCCGACATCTGCTTTGCCTTAAGCCAGTCTTTCTTTGAAGGTATTCAAGACAAAGTTGAAGTACTGGATGAACGGGTATGTTTCCGCTATTTCGATGGACGTGACATGACTGGTTTCATAGATGGCACTGAAAATCCGCAATTCCCCGATGATCGTGCCGAAGTCGCTTTACTCGATGAAGATGCCGGAATTTTTGCTGATGGCTCTTTTGTCTTTGCGCAGCGCTATGCACATAACCTGGAAAAATGGAAAAAATTAAAAGTCGATGCACAAGAAAATGTGATGGGTCGAACCAAGTTAGAGTCGATTGAACTGGATGATGAGGTGAAGCCTAAAGATGCCCACATTGCCCGTGTGGTGATTGAGGATGAGAAAGGTGAAGAAATGGAAATTTTACGCCATTCCCTTCCTTATGGCGAAGGTCGAGGTGACCAAGGTTTATTCTTTATTGCTTATACCAAAAACTTAAACATTATCGATCATATGCTGGAACATATGTTTGGCACTACGGGTGATGGTATTCATGACCGTCTGCTTCACTTTGTCACACCAATGGATGGAGCGTATTACTTTGCGCCGAGTGAAGAATTACTGGAAGAAGTTGTAGCATGATAATAAAATGAGAAATATCTTATTAAGCTATTTCTCATTTTTTAATGGTTCAATATATAAATCAATTATATTTTTCTAAAAATAATATTCTTTCTTTAGTCATGTCGATTTGACATTGCATAGCATCAAAATGACTTTCTCTTCCATAATTTTTTTCATCTGCTACACATATTGATTCCTTAAGCTTGATCCATTCTCGTTGAGAATTTTTTAATTTATTTTTTTTAATTTTCGACAGCTTACTTATTTTATAAGCATATAATTCATTCAATTCTTTGTCATATTTATTATACTCATTTATATAACACCCTAAAATATCATTAAAAATTACGCTATCAGGAACACATTTTTGACTATAAGCAAAACATGTTATTGAACTAATTAATAATAATATAAAAATTAATATTTTTTTATTGAAAACAATCACATTTTAATCCTTCTTCAAATATAGCAGCTTCCTGCCTTCTACGTATTCCTACCCCTCTATTCCCATTTTTCCCTGTCTTATTCCAAAGCTTTGACATGTCTCTAAAAATATCCGGAATTGTATCGATCTCATTATTTTTAAATGCTTCTTTAATTTGCCGCATATGCTTTCGTGTTAACTGCCCTTTTTTATCCTTCAATCCCGGCCCACGATTAAAGACAAGTGAAAGTAACACTCCCTGACAATGAGGATGAAGATTTAATGCTTCAGGATAAATAGAGAGAACTTGATTAGCATAACGAGTCTTGAGCACGGTCGCTAAACGTAAAGCTTTATCTTTTGTAATCGTAATATCTGATAATTTTGGTATCAGTTCTGTTGCCACAGCACCAATTTTACCTTGTGCAGTCAATAATCGATTAATTTGCTCTGCCGAATAAAATGATGCTAAATCTTTTTGAATCTGTGCTTTTGTTTGTTGACCTAAATCATAGCCTATTGCAATTGTAACACCACTAGAATTATCCCCTGGTTGGTATGGTTTAGCTTCGTAAGTTTCAAATTCTAAAATTTTCTTCCAAGTCAGCATGGAAATAATATAAGGACCCGGTTCAGTATTAAAGGTTACTGTTTCGATAATACATTCTTTTGGACATGGTTTATTTTCAATATTTTTATTAATATTTGGTTTATCTTGCTGAGTACTTCCATTCGTGACATCCACATCTAAATGCAACTTAACTGAACTTTCCTTTATTCTTTTTGGTAAATAATTTACCGATTTGAGTGGCGTACCATCAGGTTTATATACTGTTATTTTTAACCATTTTCCAATATAACCTCGAACTGCAAGCTTTCCATTTGAAACAGAAATTAGATTTTTTTCTTTGCTCTCTAGAGCCAATATTTCAACATTGGTTTTTGCTACATTATATTTATTATCATTTCTATCCAGCAGCGTAATCGTCGATAAACTTTTAAAGTTATCGCAAGATTCATCTAATTGAATAAGGATTGGCTGTTCAGAACCACTGCCAGAATTTACAGATTTTTTTAAAACAAATGTATCACCCGATGTCAGCACTAAAATTTCGATGTCCCGATTTGGAGAAGATTCTATTTCTGCCAGTCCTTCTTGATTGGTACAACGCTCAAAAGAATTTTTCCCTTTGGGACGTGATTGTATAGGAAAGTTGCTCATCACTTTTCCATGACAATCAACCACCTTAAAAAGATTTTTTACAGTTTTACTCTGACGAATTTTGATGTTTTCTTGTCGATATTCTTCAATCGTTTTGGGTAAATAAACTTTTACCGGATAACTGGCAGATGAGCTTACGGATGAATTCATCATTTTAAGAACTGTATATTCTTTAGCATTCGGTGGTTTAGCTAAAATTTCAATTGTTCTGTTAGAAGAAGCCTGAAAGATGAAAAAACCCTTTTCATCTGTTTTTTGCTGGTTTTCTCTACTTGAGCCTTGATAACGGGACTTTACATTTAGATTAATAATTCGTTGACCTGATTTATCATAGAATTTAGAAAAAATTGTGATTAGATGACTCATTAATCAAAATCCTCTTCTGTGTAAACATCATCATCTTCTAAAATTTCTTCTTCTGTTTCTTCTATCAGCTCATCACCATTATCGTTTGATATGTCCTGACTTAAATAAGTATTTAAAGAATTAAATCCCAATGCTGTAAATTCTGTTTGTTGTGGCGTATAAAACCTGAAGGAACTCATATTTTTTTCACCATCCAGCTTATTTTTAATATTTTTAATTAATTTTCCATCTAATTGATCAACAATAAAAATTTCCTTTTCACCCTCTGAAAAATGATTCCAGCTGTAATCCATCTGATTACTATAAGGCGTTTCAAACATTGGTAAACTGATCTGAGGCATAACGACCTTCCCTCCTCCTACAAAACTATGTTGTCCCGCCTTACTCTCAAACTTGCCAGCCGTAGTCGTAAAAACACCTTCTGCACTGATCTTTAACTGTGAACCACCCGCTATCAGTACAATCTCTTTCGGACTGGTGATTTCAATCTGGTCTTCGGTCGAAATCAGCTTAATGACCTTACGGGCTATGGCTTCAATAGCATCATCCTGTGCTTGAAGCTCGACTTTGCCTTTCGCCGCATATGCACTAAAGCCCTGCTGCGCTGCAAACAGGCTGATCTTGTCTTGAGCATGGCTAATGAATGACTTTTGCGTTGAGAAATTAATCGCATCTCCAGCAGTTTGACTGATCTGCCCATCAGCAGAGAAATGTAAATCTTCATGGGTGACACAGGCGATGGAGCTTGGCGCAGAAAGAATCATCAAGGCCTGTTTAAAGGCATTTGCTTTAGCTTCATCCTTATGTTCCATCTGCTCTAGAAAATGCTTTAAATTGTCTAAAACAGTGAGTGAATCTGTTTGCTGATTTTTCGCTATGTCATTGAGTGCTTTTGAATGATTGAAACTATTTTCAAGCTGACGTTTGGCCTGATTCACCTCTAAATGATGACCTGCCGCGCTATCTTGTTTATGTGTGGAAATGAGCAAACCTTCACCCGCCCGAACAGCACCCCAGTGATCCGTTCTTAGCTCAAAACCTTCACCACGACCCTCACTGGCCTCAGCAGCTTTGGGATGGCTAAGATGTCCCAAATTCAGCTGACTTGCGCCATGGCTACTCTGTAACTGGCTACTGATCTGTCCAGAGGTATCATCAAAACGCAATTGGTTAAAACCCGACCCACCAACTTCCTGCGAGCGGATACCACTGAGCTTTTTGGTCTCCGGTAACTGCCCTTTGCCATCAAACATGGTCTGATGGCGTTCCGCTTCATGAATCCGCCCCACCACAAAAGGCCGGTCCACATCCCCCTCAAAGAAGTCAATTACCACAATTTCACCAATCCGTGGATGAAAACGCACACCATAACCTTCACCTGCCCACGGGGTCAGGACATCCACCCAGGCTGAATCGCTATCATTGTCATTGCTGCCGGCTCCGCCATCATGTCCATGATCCTCGTCACGGGTAAACAAAAAGCGGACTTTTATTCGCCCCCACTGATCGACATAAATACTTTCCCCTTCCGGACCGACTACTCTGGCACGTTGCGGATACGCTACAGGTCGGTGATTTAGGGGATGAAATTCAGGCACTACGGCAATATTGCGGCGGACCAGATACAGCTCATTCCCCTGTCGTTCCTCACCCTGCTGCTGCCAACGGCTTAAACTCAACAAGCTATCGACTTGCCGATGGATGTCTTTCGGCAAATTATTCTGGTTATAAAAAGACTTGCCTAAAATCAGGAATTCTTTGTCTGAACCCGAATGCTGGTCAATTTCAGGATGGCCGAGCAATTCAAACCAGTAGCCCACATGAGCATCCCGTACACTGCTCTGGGCAGTAAAATATTTGGCCTGCAAGTCTTGGTACTGGCTCAGTTGCCGGTTCAGTTTTTCCAGTTGCTGGTTGTTTGAAACAGTACTTTGATCCGTACCCGTTAAGTCAGATGTCCATGCGGGGCTAATGCTCCAGGCCTGTTCCAGACTTAAGCTTGCATTGTCCTGTACATCACTATGCTGATGCTTGCTCAGCTGGGAATAGGGTTGATCCTGAAACAGCAGACTGGGTTGCCAGCGCTGAGCCTGAACGGCAGTCGATTGCAAAGCGCGTTCGGCAATAAAACTGGTGATGCTGTCAAACACTTCTGCGGCATAGCTACGATGAAAGCGCACCGATCTTCTTTTTAAGGCATTAAACTGATGATTCTCATCAATCAAACATAATTTTTGCGCTTGAATGCCTGCTGCCGAGCTGGCAACGACATGCTCGGCTTCATCAATCAGCCAATTAATGCCTTCGCTGCGCCACAGTCGGGTGAGAAATTCATAATCGGTTTCATTAGCCTGCATCACAAAAGGACGCACATCATATTCTTTGCTCAGGCCTTGCATATTTAAACTGAGACTGGCTGCAAACAGGCCACTTTTGCTTTGCCATTCCCTAAACAGGATTTCGCTAATCTCACGTACGCTTTTGTTCATAAACACGCGACTATTACGGCGCTTGTGCCAAAGTGCAGTCGCATCTTCAAGGGTCAGTTTATACAGGGTCAGTGCACCATCACTTTGCCCCTGACTGGCAGCAGTAATTACCCCGGTCATCCGGGACAGTTCACCTGCATCGGTCACCTGATCCACAGCTACCTGTCCGCCAATAAATTGTTTTAATGGAATATAAGCATGCGTCGACAGACACATCAGTTCAGCTTTTAGGCCCTGATTGATGCGGTGCTGCCCTTCAATACGTTGAATAAAGACCTGAGCATTCAGCAACTCATTGGAAAACTGGATGTGCAGGGCGCGCTTTTGCAAACTTAAGCCCACACTGTCCATTACAGTATGGATATTTTTAAACATGTTCATTTATTGTTGTTATGGCTTTATTTTAATTTGAGACGCATTCTAGGAAATGTTGTTTTTTTCGTCCAGTAGGTTTTTTGTTAATTTTATCCATCAGCGTAATTCAGTTAAATGAATGAAATTAGATAAAAATGTGCAGAGCTTAAGCCTATCCTTTTATTTTGCTGTGCTGCGCTTGCTGTTACACTGAAAAGCAAAAGAATATTGAAGAGTTCGGGTCATGCTTGAGATTCATTCCAAACTACCGGCACAGGGTGTCACTATTTTCAGCGTAATGACCGCGATGGCACATCGCCTAAATGCCCTAAATCTCTCCCAGGGTTTTCCTGACTTTGCTGCCCCACCCGCGCTACTCAAAGCCTTAAGCCAGGCGGCTCTAGATGGTTTTAACCAATATGCACCCAGTGATGGTTTGATTTCACTGCGGGAACAGGTAGCCCAGCAATTTTTACAACGCGATCAACTGGTGATTGATCCGCTGACTGAAATCACCATTACCCCCGGAGCCACGATTGCCATTTTTGTTGCCATTCAAGCACTGATTCATGCCGGTGATGAAGTGATTATTTTCGCCCCCTGTTATGACAGTTATGGACCCAGCGTTAAACTGGTGGGAGCTAAAGCCGTACATATTCCCCTGACCGCCCCACAATTTTCAGTAGACTGGGATCGTGTTAAGAATGCCATTAACGACAAAACCCGGATGATCATTGTGAATACCCCGCATAATCCGAGCGGTGCCATCTGGTCAGGTCAGGACTGGTTAAATTTAATTGAACTGATTCGCGATAAAAATATCATTGTTCTGTCCGACGAAGTTTATGAGCACCTGATTTATGATGGTCAAAAGCACTATTCGGCGCTGTCATTCCCTGAATTACGTGACCGCAGCATCGTGGTCGGTTCCTTTGGTAAAACTTTCCATGTCACTGGCTGGAAAACCGGATATTGTATTGCCTCACCTGAACTGATGAAAATATTCAGACAGGTCTATCAGTTCGCCAGTTTCTGCGGGGTGACACCAATACAAATGGCGCTGGCCACATTTATGCAGCAGCATCCCGAACATATTGAAGGGCTTGCAGATTTTTATCAGGAAAAGCGTGACCTGTTTAATTCAGGGCTGCGTAATTCGCGTTTTCATTTTACCCCTTCACAAGGCACCTATTTTCAAAACCTGAATTACAGTGCTATTCGTCCCGATCTGGATGATGTCGAGATGTGTAAATTCTTGGCTGAACAGCATGGCATTGTTGCCATTCCAATCTCTGTGTTTTATCAGCAAGCACCGGAAAACTTACGTTTAATCCGCTTCTGTTTTGCCAAAAAAGATGAAACCTTAGAACAGGCTACTGCCATTTTATCGGCTGTTTAAGCTCATCATTTGCAATCAAATCCGGCCTTGGTTACGGAATAACTAAGGCTTGTTTAAGCTAACTCAGGTAGGGTTAGCAATGAGAATCAAAAGATAAAAAATCGTTACAGGACGTTCCATGCCTCCTCATCATCACTCCTTGTTCAACCAGCAAAAACTGTGGAAAACATTTCTGATTTTTCTGTGGCCGTTAATTGCGACCAATATTCTGCAAAACCTGTCCGGAACCATAAATACCATTTTTGTCGGGCAAATGATGGGGGTGAATGCCATTGCCGCGGTGGCGGTATTTTTTCCAATTCTGTTCTGCCTGCTGGCTTTTGTGATTGGTCTTTCCACAGGGGCAACGGTATTGGTTGGACAGGCTTGGGGAGCGAAAAATATTGAAAAAGTGCGCTATGTGGTGGGATCTACCCTGTTCATGACCCTCATTGGCGGTAGTATCATTGCCCTGCTGGGGATGTTTTTTGCCGAAAATATTCTTTTGGCCCTAGGTACCGACCCGGAGGTGATGCCCCTATCGCTGCCTTATGTACAGTGGATGCTGGCCGGCAGTCCCCTACTGTTTGTTTATATTATCTATAGCTCGATTTTGCGCGGAGTCGGTGACAGTACCACACCACTGATTGCCTCTGCCATGACCATTATGATCGGGGTCCTGATCACCCCGGTGCTGATTGGCGGATATTTTGGCTTTCCGAAAATGGGCATTATTGCTCCAGCAATTGCGACCGCTGTCGGTTATATGGCAGTCCTGATCTTTTTGTACATTTACCTGAATAAAAAAGGTCACCCGCTGAAGCCTGACCGTCATTTGCTCAGCCATATTCGCCATCACCCGGAAATGAGTATAATTATTCTACGTTTAGGTATTCCTACCGGCGTTCAAATGGTCACCACATCTGTTGCCGGACTGGTCATTGTCGGCCTGGTCAACCGTTATGGTTCACATGCCACTGCAGCCTATGGGGCAGTCAATCAGGTTTTGAATTACATCCAGTTTCCCGCCCTGTCTATTTCCATTGCCGCATCCATTTTTGCAGCACAGGCGATTGGTGCAGAAAAATCGGATCTGCTCAATAAAGTGACCCATACTGCACTCGCTATGAATATCGTGATTACCGGTGGATTGGTGGCTCTAGCCTATCTGTTCTCGAAATATCTGATGACGCTGTTTATCACCGACCCGATGGTGGTGGTACTGGGACAGCAACTGTTATTTATTGTGCTATGGTCCATCCTGTTTTTTGGTGCCAGTGCAATTTTTGCTTCCATCATGCGTGCCAGCGGTACCGTGACCCTACCGATGCTGATTAATATTGCTGCGATTTTATTGATTGAAGTGCCCTGTGCCTACCTGTTCAGTTACTGGTGGGGCTTGCAAGGCATCTGGTATGCCTATGCCCTAGCCTTTGTCATCCTGTGCATCATGCAAGGCATGTATTACCAATTCGTGTGGAAGAAAAAGACCATTAAGGCACTGGTGTAATATTCAGCTTTTAACAGCGAAATAAATCCAAGCAAAAAACTTGTGATTGGCGTATTTCCTGCTTAATCCATATTTTTTATATGGATTTAATTTTATCGTATTTTTAAGCCTGAAAATTCCTTGTTATAACCAGCTGACAACATAAAAAACACAAGGTTTTTCTCATGGCTGAACGTAAAATCCGTCTTGGTGCTTTTATTCCAACCACTTCTCAGCATGCTGCCGGCTGGCGTCATCCGCAGTCACGTCCGCAGAATCATTTAAATATTGACTATGCCATTGAGCTGGTCAAAACGGCAGAACGTGGTTTATTTGATGCCTACTTTTTGGCGGACACTTTAGCTGTACGCGGCGACTGGGGTTCCGCCACCAGCAAAGGCTGGGGTCTGGGCGATAAAGATACTGGCTTTGAACCAGTCACCCTATTCGCTGCCCTGTCTGCAGTGACGAAAAATATTGGTTTTGTCGCTACTGCATCGACCACCTATGAGCACCCATATACGCTGGCACGCAAATACGCCTCACTGGATCATATTTCCAAAGGACGTGCGGCATGGAATGTAGTCACCACAGCCTCTAAACAAGTCGCGCGCAATTTTGGCCTGTCCGAACATCCAGATGCCAAAAGCCGCTATGCACGTGCACATGAATTTATTGAGGTTGCACAGAAACTCTGGGATTCTTGGGAAGATGATGCCTTTATATATGACAAAGCCTCTGGACAGTTTTTCCAGCCAGAAAAATTTCATGAACCTCAGCACAAGGGCAAATATTTTGAAGTGCAAGGAGCATTAAACGTACCGCGCCCGCCACAGGGCTATCCGGTGATTGTACAGGCAGGTCAGTCTGAAGATGGCCGTGAGCTGGCTGGAAAATATGCCGAAGTGATTTTTACTGCACAGCAGAATTTAGCCGATGCACAGGAATTTTACCGTGATGTGAAAGGTCGTTTAGCTAAATATGGCCGTCATCCGGATGACCTGAAAATCATGCCGGGTGTTTCGATTTTTGTGGCAAAAACGGCAGAAGAAGCACAGGAAAAATACGATCTGTTAAACAGTCTTATTCATCCACAAGTCGGTCTGGGTCTGCTTTCCGGTTTGGCCGGCGGAATCGATCTGGAACAATATGACATCGATGAGCCTTTCCCTGAACTGGATAAAAGCTTGATCAATTTTGGCAGTCGCCAGCAGATGATGATTGATATTGCCCGCAAGCATAACTTTACCATCCGCCAACTGTATGAATATGTAGCCTCTGCACGTGGCCACTGGACGCTGGTGGGTACTCCTGAGCAGATTGTGAACCAGCTACAAGAATGGTTTGAAAATGAAGCTGCAGATGGCTTTAATATTCTGCCACCAAGTACTCCAGCAGGCCTGAACGATTTTGTTGAGCTGATTGTGCCAGAACTGCAGCGTCGCGGTCTGTTCCGTACTGAATATGAAGGTAGCACCCTTCGTGAAAACTTGGGACTGAAACGTCCGGAAAATCAGTATGTACTGGCGCAAAAACAAGCGCAGGCCTCTTAATTCAAGAACTACCCCAATGCCCTTCGGGGCATTTTTTATGTATTTTGAAATTCACCTCATTTTAATCTTTCTCATCACTACTTTGCCCCAAAGTATTCTTTTTTGAAGATCAACCTTATTTCATATAAGTACTGCATTTTTTCTACTGTTGCATTTGCAACAAAGCAACTTTTTTACTGCTGAACATTAAACACATAAAAATATTATGTATTTTATATTATTGTTTTAATTATATTTTTAAAATGGCATGCATCTTGAAATAGACACTATTGAGAAAAATACACTTCATAGGATAGAACAATGTCTAAGCGTCAAATTAAACTCGGTGCCTTTATTCCCACAACATCGCAACATGCTGCCGGCTGGCGTCATCCTGAATCGCGTCCGCAAGATCATTTAAATATTGATTATGCAATTGAACTGGCACGAACAGCAGAAAAAGGCTTATTTGACGCCTATTTCCTTGCCGATGGTTTATCGGTCAGTTGGGGTAATGCAAAAGAAGGCCAACGCGGTTTAGGCGACAAAGCGGTCGGTTTTGAACCGGTGACCTTATTTGCAGCCCTTTCAGCAGTGACCCAAAATATCGGTTTTATTGCCACCGCATCGACCACTTATGAAGATCCCTACATTTTAGCGCGTAAATATGCCTCGCTGGATCATATTTCCAAAGGTCGGGCTGCCTGGAATGTCGTAACCACAGCTTCAGCTGATACCGCGCGTAACTTCGGACTGGAACAGCATCCTGATCCGAAAACACGCTATGAACGTGCCGACGAATTCATTGAAGTGACACAAAAACTCTGGGATTCCTGGGAGGATGATGCATTCCTTTACAATAAGGAAAGCGGCCAATTTTTTGATGTCAGCAAATTCCACGAACCCAAACATCAAGGAAAATACTTTAAAGTTGAGGGTGCCTTAAATGTCTCTCGTCCACCACAAGGTTACCCGGTGATTGTACAGGCAGGTCAGTCGGAAGATGGCCGTGAACTGGCAGGTAAATATGCCGAAGTGATTTTCACCGCGCAACAAAACCTGGCCGATGCACAGGAATTTTACCGCGATGTAAAAAGCCGTCTGTTGAAATATGGCCGTCATGCCGATGATTTAAAAATCATGCCGGGTGTATCCATTTTTGTTGCGAAAACTGAACAGGAAGCACAAGAAAAATACCAGTTATTAAACAGCCTGATTCATCCCAAAGTTGGCTTAAGTTTACTGTCAGGTTTATCCGGTGGAATTAACCTGGAGAAATATGACCTGGATGCCCCCTTCCCTAAACTTGAAGATGCCGATATTAATTTCTCCAGCCGCCAGCAAATGATGATTGATATTGCACGTAAGCACAATTTCAGCATTCGCCAGCTGTATGAATATATTGCCTCGGCACGTGGGCACTGGACGCTGGTGGGTACACCAGAACAAGTGGTCGATCAGCTACAGAACTGGTTTGAAAATGAAGCGGCGGATGGTTTTAACATTTTACCGCCGACTACCCCAGCTGGCTTAAATGACTTTGTTGAATTTATTGTGCCGGAACTGCAACGCCGTGGCCTGTTCCGTACTGCATATGAAGGCAAAACCTTACGTGAAAATTTAGGTTTGAAACGTCCTGAAAACCAGTATGTGCTGGCAGGTCAGCAAGTCAAAGCATCTTGATTGAAAAGCAATTGAATATCCCTCATTCGTGAGGGATTTTTTATCTCTGGCTGTTTTAAGCAGACATTAAAAAACCTACTTTACGCAGGCTTTTGGATAAAACAGGACATAGCATTACCAGGCAAATTGATAATCTGAAAACTTCGCTGCCAGTTTATTACGGTGTAACTGGTCTTTTAACGGATCGCTAAAATCCGTCAAAATGTCATTTTTAATATTGTGCAAACGTACATCTTCACGTTTACGCGGATGGGCAACTGGGACATCAACAATACGTTTAATCCGGCCCGGATGGGGTTGCATCACCACTACGCGATCACCTAAAAATACCGCCTCTTCGACATCATGGGTCACAATCACCATGGTGATTTTTTCTGCCTGCCAAATCCGCTGTA
This sequence comes from Acinetobacter sp. YH01022, assembly GCF_013420235.1. Lineage (NCBI taxonomy): Bacteria > Pseudomonadati > Pseudomonadota > Gammaproteobacteria > Moraxellales > Moraxellaceae > Acinetobacter > Acinetobacter sp. YH01022. Next base: position 39,905 of record NZ_VOYP01000014.1, read on the forward strand.
ATTCGTCTTGCAGGTTCTGGCGAGTTAAGGCATCCAGTGCGCCAAAAGGCTCATCCAGAAATAAAATTTCCGGACGATTGACCAGACTGCGGGCAATCGCCACACGCTGGTTCATGCCGCCTGAAAGCTGGGATGGATAGGCATTGGCAAAACTGGTCAGATTGACCAATTGCAGATGTTCATCAATCAGTTTGTCTTCTTCAGCCCGTGTCAGCTTACTTTGATGCAGTGCAATACGCACATTTTCACGCACGCTTAACCACGGAAAAAGACGGTGGTCTTGAAACACGATCCCGCGCTGTAAACTGGTGCCAAAAATCTTTTTGCCATCCACCTGAATCTGGCCTTGATAGCTATTTTCCAGTCCTACCAATAAGCGTAACAGTGTGGATTTACCACAGCCACTGCTGCCGACAATACTGATGAACTCACCTGGCTGGATGTCTAAATTGATATCGTCCAGCACAGTTAAAGCGTCATTGTTTTGTGTCGGATAGGTTTTGCTGAGTTGCTGAATAGATACATGGCCGGTTGCTTGCTGTGTCATCTCTCAATTCTCCTGTAAAGCTTGAGGCACTCGCGAATTAAAGCTTCGCCAGGGACACTTCCGTCGATTTGATTAACACCACAACTTCAGAACCGACTTTAAGGTCTAGGTCTTTGACTGAACGGGTACTGATAATTGAAGTGAACAGACCGGCTTTGGTTTCCACATTTATTTCTGAAACAACGTCACCTTCTAATACTTCTTGAATAATGCCTTTAAACTGGTTACGTACATTTACTGAAGTAATTGCCATTTTAATTCTGCCTTTTGTTATTTAGAGATCTCTAATATAAAACAGATTATTGATTTGCTTTATCTTGATTTATCCTTTAGTTATCCCTATTTTTTTTATCTTTTAAAAAGATAAAGAATCCCAGCTTTAATTTATATCTGAAAGCGATAATCAAATACCGATATATTATTTATCATTCCATTTTAAATATTTCATGATGATTAACATTTTCAACAAGTATAAGAATCTCATGTCTATTTTAACCCACCCCAATGTACCCTCTGCCCTGAAGCATAAGCGTGCAACGGCGACGGTATTTGAAGATCCTTTATCACAGGCGCTGCTTGCCCGTATTGAACAGATTGCGCCAAGTGAAGCCAATGCGTTGATTATTGGTGATACCGGCACGGGTAAAGAACTGGTCGCCCGGCAGATTCATCAGCTCAGCCATCGCGCCAAAGGCCCGTTTGTGGCGGTGAACTGTGGCGCTTTCACCGAATCATTAGTCGAAAGTGAACTTTTTGGACACGAAAAAGGGGCTTTTACCGGTGCAATCCATACCCGTGTGGGCTGGTTTGAAGCAGCCCATAATGGCACTTTATTTTTAGATGAAATTGGCGATTTATCATTGTCGATGCAGGTCAAATTATTACGAATTTTACAGGAACGCGAAATCGTGCGTGTCGGTTCACTCAAGCCGATTCCAATCAATGTGCGCATCATTGCTGCGACCAATGTTGATCTGGAAAAAGCCGTGCAGGACGGACGTTTCAGGGAAGATTTATTTTATCGCCTGCATGTGGCTTTACTCAGAATTCCAAAGCTTGCAGAGCGTCGTGATGACATTCTTCCGCTGGCAAAACACTTTATTCAGGTCTACCAGACCGACCCGCATGCGACCCCATTGCGTCTCAGTCAACTGGCGCTCAAAAAACTGACTTTGCACCCTTGGCCCGGCAATATCCGCGAGCTGGAAAACACCATTCATCATGCCGTTTTAGTCAGTAAAAATGGGGTGGTTGAACCGGAAGATATTACTTTCTCCAGTATTCAATCGATTGCCCAAAAAACTGAACCTTTTAACTTTACTTCAACTACTTCAGTGAATGGAACAATTAAGGATCTTCAGGATGCAGGACAACTTTTGGAACAGACATTTCAGCGTATTTTTCAGTCTTCGGAACAGTTTAAACAGACCAATATCAATGAGCTGATTGAAGAAAAATTTATTCGCAGTGCCTATCAATACTGCCAGTACAACCAGGTACATACGGCTAAATTATTAGGCGTGACCCGTAATGTCATTCGTACCCGGTTAATTAAATATGGTTTATTATAAATATCCTCTCATTTATTTTATTATGCTTTTATTTTACTATTTAAATTTTAACCAGATAATAAAAAACCTCGATTTATCTATCGAGGTTTTTTTATTAGGCTTCTTTTATAAATTCCTTTTATTTCTCCCTATGGGAGAAATACAAAGAGGGTGTGAATAATTATGAAAGAAGTCTATTTTAATGATTTTTAATTCTTATTATTCGACTGGATTACGTTTCCAGGCCGTAAAGTATTTTTCCAGGCCAATCAAAATATAATTAAACGATAATCCAACTAAGGTAATCACTAAAATTCCCACGAACATTTGTGGAATTTCAAAACTGAACTGTGAATACATAATCAGATAACCCAGTCCGGCTTTGGCACCAAACATTTCTACTGCCACCAAAGCCAGGATCGAGATCGCACCGGCCAGACGGATACCGACAAATATGGTCGGGACAGAAGCGGGTAAAATCACTTTACGGAACAGTTGATAGGGTTTTAAACCCATAGTACGTGCAGATTTAATCAGTAGCGGATCGACCGTTTGTACACCGGTAATGGTATTTAAGAGAATTGGCCAGGTGCAGGCATAGACCAGCAAACTGATTTTAGAGGCTTCGCCAATGCCTAAAAATAAAATGAACAGCGGCATTAAGGCCAGCGCCGTGGTATTACGAAACAGTTCCAGTAATGGATTGAGGGTTTCTGCAACCAGTTTGTACCAGCCGATCACCAAACCCAGTGGAATGGCAATCGCTAAGGCCAGAGCAAAACCAATGATTGAACGCTGAATACTGGCAAAGAAATGCGTACCCAATTGACCACTTTGATAAAGCTGCCAGGCCGTTTCCAACACGGTGGATAATGGCGGTAAAAATGCCGGACTGACCACACCTGTTCGAGGTAAGGTTTCCCAAAGCAATAAAAATAATATGATAGCAATACTACGTTTAAAAATGGTGTTCAGCCAGCTTAGTTCCAGACGTGGTTTTGACGGGCTAAAGGCTTCGCTATGCGGAATCGCCTGTTGAGTCGATGACATGATGAATAATCCTCAATTTTATTTATGCGTGAGCAAGCTGTTTATCTTTCTCGAGTGCTTGTGCCTTAATCACTTCTTCGCTTAAAAGCGACCAGATTTGATGACGAATTTTGCCGTATTCAGCCGTTGAACGGATGTCCTCATCTTTGGCTTTCAGGCTAGCTGGAATGTCGATGACTTCCTTAATCCGTCCCGGTCTAGAGGTCATAATGGCCACGCGCTGGCTCAGGAAAATCGCTTCATCAATACTATGAGTAATGAAAACAATGGTTTTTTTCGAGCTTTGCCAGATTTTAATCAGTTCTTCTTGCAGGGTTTCACGGGTTTGTGCATCCAGTGCGGCAAAGGGTTCATCCATCAATAAAATTTCAGGTTCATAGGCGAGGCTGCGTGCAATCGCAACACGCTGTTTCATGCCGCCTGAAAGTTCATTCGGATAATGTTTTTCAAAACCGGACAGCCCGACCAGTTGCAGGTAATACAAAGCTTTTTCACGGCGAGTTTTTTTATCTACACCTTTGGCTTCCAGACCAAATTCAATATTTTCTAAAGCGGTCAGCCAGGGATACAGTGCATATTGCTGAAACACAATGCCACGATCCAGACCCGGTTGGGTAATCTGTTTGCCACTGAGTAAAATCTGCCCCGAAGAAGGTTTGGTCAGGCCGGCAATCAGGTCAAGTAAAGTCGATTTACCGCAGCCGCTAGGCCCCACGATGGAAACAAATTCACCTTGCTGAATATCTAGAGTGACATCTTCAACCGCCACGAATTCAGGTTTATAATTTTTGCTATTGGCATGATTTTGTGCGGGAAAAACCTTACGCACATGATCTAAATTTAAAGCACTGGTCATGGTTATATTCCTTTTTTAATCTTAATTTTTTTGTGCTGCATAAGGATTAAATTCATTGCTATACAACGTACTGACATTGAGCTGATGCGGTTTTAATTTCTGCTCTTGTACCAAAGCCTTGACCCAAGGTGCGAAGTCTTGGTCTTTTTGCACCCCACCCACTGCATGTACACCGGTTCCGGTATAAAATGGGATCAGGACTTTGGTTTCGTTGCGCTGACGTTTATCAATAATGCTTTCCATACGCGCAATAATTTGTTCTTTTGGTGTGTTGTGTAGCCACTCTTGTGCACGTGCCACACCATTGACAAAGGTTTTGGCCAGCTCCGGGTTTTGTTCAATAAAGTCGCGGCGCATTGAATAACTGCCGGCAGTAAATGGTCCATAAAGCTCAATATCTTTAAACACCGGACGGACACCTCCGCTTTTTAATGCGCGTTTTTCCAAAATGCCCGAGAACACAGCAATATCAATTTGCCCATTGCGTAAGGCTTGCTCGGCACTGATTGGCGGCAAGACAATCAGCTCCACCTCACGAATTTCTTTTTCGGTTAAACCATGACGCAGTAAATAATCTTTCACGATAAATTCATAATGTGCGCCAAAGGCATTTACCGCGACTTTTTTGCCAATAAAATCGCGTGCGCTACGAATCGGGCTATTTTCCAGTACATAGAAACCCACGTTCATTTCCGCATCACTGCCATAAGATGCAACAACCGGTACAACATCCAGACCTGCAGCAATCACTTTCACCACCGCCCCATTAAAGGCCGAGGCAAAGTCGACATCGCCTGCAACCAGCGTGAGCAGGTCTTGTGGACCACCCTGTACCGTGCCGACATAATCCAGTTTAATTTTGCCCAGGTAACCCAAGTCTTGTGCAAGTTCAGGCAAGGACACCAGACCGGGATAACTTTGGTAACGCAAATTCGTCACTGCTGCGGCAGGATTTTTTACCAACTGTTCTGTGCTACAGCCTGCAACGACACTTGCACCGATCACGGCAGCCAAGACCGCTTTTTGCCAAAATTTTGGGAGTATTTTCATTGTTATTTCTCCTAGCTACGCTGCTGCCAGCACAGGACTTTTCGTTCTATCCGCGCAAGAATGCTGTTTAAGATCACCCCGACAATACCAATGCTCAGCATGCCTAAAATAATCAGCGACACATTAAATTGCTCACGGCCACGGATGACCAGATTACCCAGCCCAACGCCATAATTTGCCAGTAAAAATTCTGAACCCACGGTTGCCAGCCAGGCAAAAATCAAACCCAGTTGCAGACCGACAAAAATCTGTGGACTGGCTGCCGGTAGAATGAGTTTGCGATAGGTGTAGTGTTTGGGAAATTGATAGACTCTTGCGACTTCGCTGTATTTCGCACTGATGCTGCTCACGCCTTCAAGACTATGCAGTGCCACGGGATAGAATACCGAAAGGCTGATAAACAGGATTTTTGCACCGTTGCCATAACCTAAAAAGGTCGAGATCAACGGCAACCATGCAAACAGTGACACCTGACGTAATACGTTAAAACCGGGTGCAAATAACCAGTTGATCCAGCGTGTAGTCCCTAAAGCCACACCAAAGGTCACGCCCAGACTTGCGCCAATTGCATAGCCGACAAAATTACGACTTAAGCTCGCCACAAAACCCTGCCAAAATTCGGCTTGGCTAAAGCTCTGGATTGCTCCGTTGAATACCGTCAAGGGTGATGGAATCAGTTTGGCATCCAGCCACTGTAAGGCTGAAGCCACGGTCCAGAGTGCAATAAAGGCGAGGGGTAAAATCAAGGCTTGCAGCACTTTAATACTTTTTTCCACAGCTGAATTTACACGGATGGCTGATTTTTCAAGACTGAGTTCTGACATGATTAACCCCCTACCCGTGTTGCATAAAAACGAGCAAGACGTTCAAAAGCAGCCAAACCACTGTCCAGAACAAAACCCGTGATGCCAATTAAAATAATGCCCATGAAAATAATATCCATCTGCATCAATTGACGTCCCCAGACCATGAGGAAGCCAATGCCTTCACTGCTTGCCAGTAATTCCACAAACACTAGAGCCAGCCACGCCTGCATCACGCCTTGGCGTAAACCGCTAATAATCGCAGGGAGGCTTGCCGGTAAAATCACCTTGGAAAAAGTCTGGAATTTAGAAAACTGGTAAACCAGTGCCACTTCAATTAAACGGTTTGGTACTTGCTGAATGCCTTTAAAGGTTGCGATCAGCACCGGTGAAACCACGGCTAATGAGATCGCGACAATCTTCAAGGCTTCATCAATACCCAAGAAAATCATCAGCAGTGGAATCCAGCCAATAATTGGAAACTGGGTCAGGAGCTGAATCGTTGGCAAGACAAAACGCTGCGCACGCTGTGATAATGCAAACCAGATCCCCAAACTTAAGCCTACGCTCACCCCTAAAGCCACGCTCCAGAAAATACGTTTGGCACTGGTGGCAAAGTGGAATTGCAAATCGCCAGACTGCCAAAGTTCAACAGTGGTCGTCCACACCAATTGTGGCGCTGGCAAAATTTGCTCTGGCAACCACTGCTGCACGCTTGCCACATGCCACACCGCCAAAAACAACACCGGTAGCAGCAGACCACAAGCCAATTGCAAGGTTACTTTCAGGTATTTCTTAAAAAATTCAAATGCACTACGGTAACTTTGCCACTGTACCGAATGTGTGCTTACATTCGTAAGGCTCATGATTCTTGTCCTTCTGCTGGTTGTTGTGAATCATCAGGCTTTAAAAAAGAGATAAATGCCTGATCACGAGAGATCAATAAAATCAGTCCGATAAAGGCCAGACCAATCGGGAAAAACAGGTTTTGTAAGCCTACACTGGCACCCAATGCAGCCCCTAAAAAGCCGCCAAACAAGCCACCGGCTGGGCCAACCAGCGCTACAATCGGTGAAATTTTTGCCATTGCGGTTTGTTCGCCCACCCTGGCAAATGCCATAAGGTTGGCAATGTGCAGCATGCCCAAACCAAGACCCAGCATCAGCGATGCCGGCCACATCCAGAATGTAATCGGCGTGATGGCTAAAATCAGTAAGGCACTGCCCATTAAGCTCAGTCCGATCCAGTAAAATTTCGGATAGCCAATCAGTTCGGCCCAACCGCCCAGGGTAAATAAGGAACCGACAAAAACCAGGCCTTGGGTCGTCAACAACATGACTGCCGCCGATTCAGCCATGGAGAAGCTTTGAATGGCGATGACGACAATGAAAAAACCAAAAAAGTTATTGGCCAGACTGCTTAAAAACTCTAAAGCGCAGACCATACGCAAGGCAGCATGGGCTTTCAGTAATGCCAGTGGGGCAACTACATCTCGCCATTGAAAATGCGGTGCATTGGCTGCAGCCTGATGTACTTGCTGAAAGCAAAACGGGGCAAAAAATAGCGTGGCCAGAAACATTAAGGCCACACAGTAAAAACTGCTGCTATAACCAAAGTGCTGAATCAGCAAGACGGTTAAAGCCGGGGCGATCAGGAAAAATCCCATCATGTGTGAACCCCTGAACCAGCCTGCTTTGGCTGGCCCAAGACGCTTTAAATTGCTCAGGAAAACGGTATTAATCGAGACAAAGCGCATCGGCAAGACAAAGCTCACCAAGGCTGTCAATGCCAGTAAATACCAGGCACTTTCCTGCAGTGGGGTGAGCGCATACAAAGCTGCACCCATCACACTACCCAGACTAAAAACTTTCAGTGAACCGAGACGCTGCACCATGACCCCAATCGGCAGCGCCATCAGCAGAATGCCTGCACTTTGCGCTGCTGCAATCAGTCCCAACTGAAGCTCTGTTGCTTCGAGCTGCACGGCGTACAATGAAATCAAAATACGGGCAACACCGACGCCTAAACCGGCAATAATGGTCAAAAGTACAAAACTGCCCATGAATTTTGCGCTCAGGGGGCTAAGGACAACATTGCTTTCAATCGGATTCATAACCACATTCCTGAATTATTTCGGCTGACCATTGGCATTAAATGCACGCCAATAGTTCTGTAAATTCAGTTCTTTCAAGGCATTGTTTAAGTACTTCGGCTCATACCAGGTTTTGGTATCGACATCGCGGCGGATGAGTTTTGCGTCTTTGGCAATTTTTAATGCGCTGTCAATTTGTGCACGATGAAACTCGTCCAGTAATGGCGAAGTACGGTCTTTCAAGTTCCAGCCATCCCAGGTTTTTTGGTAATCGACCAGTGGTATACCGCTTTGTGACCACAGCTTATACTGGGTGACACGGTTGGCTTCTTCCGAGCTCCACTTTGCCTGTTTGATCAGCGTGGTAACGACTCGCTGCGTCACTTCTGGATATTGTTTTTCAAAACTTTCAGTTACCCAGAAATGCGCCAGTGGGGCAACTTTTGGATCTTTAATTTCAATAAGCTTCTTGGCGACCCCACGTGAAACCAGACTAAAGGGTGAAGTAATCGCAGCATCAATATCCCCGGTGGCCAGTGCGGTACGCGCAGAGTAAGCGTCTTGTGAAATGACACGTAAGTCACGTTCAGTAAAGCCATATTTAGCCAGGACACGGTTAAAAACGATCTGTTGATTTGTCCCTTTAAAGATTGAAAACTTCTTGCCCTTTAAGTCTGCAAATGACTTGGCATTTGAACTCGCAGGCACTACTACATAGGTTGGGCCAAAGCGGCCAGTTGAAAATAGCACCTTGGTTTTAAGGCCCGTTGAACGACCCACCAATGACGGCAAGTCGCCATGTAAAGCAAAATCGACTTTACCGTTGGCTAAGGCTTCATTGGTGGCAGGTCCTGCACCCGGAAAGAATAACCATTTCACTGCAATGCCATCTTTCTTAAATTCCTGTTCCAACACACCACGTAAATGCGCTGAAGCAACAAAGCTCCCGCCTGTTTTTGGCTTACCGCCTTCACCGGCACCCGACATAGAAATGCGGATTTCTTTCGGGTTGGCGGCATGGATGTGTAAACTTAAACCGAATGCGGAGAGGGCTAGAAATGTTGCCGCAATTTTTTTAGAAAAAAGTTTCATTAAATCTGTTCCTTAACAATCAAAATTAAAAGGTGTACTGGAATTGCGCCTGCAATTCGTTAGTGTCTTTTTGGGTGGCAGTCTCAATGTCATAAATGTAGTGATTGAGCTGTAACTGGAATTTGGTGGTCTGGGCAAAAAACAGGTTGAGACCCAGTGAATGAATGTCATATTCACCTATACGGCCACTGGCACTATCGAGATAATCTTTCTGATTTTTATTCGGGTTATAGCTGTCGTAACGGTAGTAACCCTGAACTGATTTCGGCCAGAAATCATCAAACTTGGCATTGGATTTAATGCTGTTATAGAACTGGTCACCCAAGGTATAAAATGCAGTGACGGTATGGCCTTCTGCTTTGGCTTCTTTTATGGCTGGTACAGTCGTATCGATATAATTTGTCTTGCCCTGCAGATATTCATAGGTCACGCCAAAGGGTGCATGGTTGTAATACACGTCAAAACCAAGGCGATCACGTTTGGCTTTGTTGTCGCTAATGCCTGAGCCGGATAATTTTGCTTCGCCTTTAATATAGGACGCACCGAATTTCAGCTCGCGAAGCCAGCTGGCATAATCCACAGGTAAGGTAAATGCCACGCGACCAATATAATCTTTGCTATTGTTGTCATCGGTTTTATTACTGCCATTACCGTTGGTCACCCCAAGCGCGTATTCAAATAGTGGGGCACGATAGTTCGCACCATAGTCCACAAATGGCTTGACATCGCCACGCACAATCAAGCCATTTTGACGGGTAAATAAACCTAGATACGTGGGTGCGGTTGCAGTGCTGATAGTGGGGCGTAAATCTTCCGGAGATTGCACATCCAAGCCGAATGGCAAGAGTTGTTGACCCAAAGTCAGGTTCAGCTTGGGAACTTCTGCACCGCCATTGGTGGAAAATACGTGATAGCGCAGATAAGCATCCAGCAAGTTAAAGTTACTGTTGTTGCTGCCATCATTACGTTTTGAATAGCCGAATGAGGCTTGGTAATCGAGGTTTTTGCCTTCGTTATAATCTTTAAACAAGTTACCGCGCACGCCCAGCAATGCCGTACCCACATCAAAGCTCGATTTAGGCGTATTGGGCGCAGTGTTATTGTCCTGCACATTGGCACGCAGTTGCACCGTACCGAATAAAGTCGTATCGCGGGTCGACTTCACGGTTTGACGTTCATACTGACGAGACTGGTCATATTTATAGTTTTCGATATCGGCACGTAAACCTTCAATATCGTCGGATGTTGCAGGGGTCGCTTCAGCCGTTACGACTTCTTCGCCAGTTTCGCTGTCTTGAGCGGTCAGTTCTTCGCTGTTATCCGCATTCACAGTGGCTGGAACAACTGCTTTTTTTGTGGATGTCGAACTTTGCACTTCCACTGCATTTAAACGCTGTTGTAAAACTTCAATCTGCTTTTTGAGTCCCTCCAATTGCTTGTTGAGAGTGGCATCCTGGGCAAAACTAAAACTCGATGTCGTCGTCAGAATAAATCCAATCGCAACAGTTAAACTCGTCTTTCTCATTGTTACATTCACTTCATCTATTGTTTTAAATACAAAATTTCCCCTACCCCATGCCAAAGGCATGAGGTTGTTTCAATTTTCCAAATAGTTAGGTTTAAGCGGCCTGATTGTTTTTCAGTTTGTGTTCAACTTGCGTTCCCTTGAAGAAATCAGGATTATTCTCGGTATAGAATTGGTATGGATTGGTGAATACCAGGGCCTTGAAGTCTTCTGCCGTAATCGCGCCTTCTTGAACCAGATCCCAAGTTTCTGCCAACGGCTCAGTTAATTCAGGCACATCCCAATGGCCTGAATCTGATGAATAGAGCGCATTAATTTTCTGACCAAATGGATTACCTTTAGGATTCAATGCACCGACAATCGTGCGATCGTCTGCTTCATTGCCAAAATAGAAGTTCGGTACCCAGCGATCCCAAATGTCTTGTTTGTTTTGTATTTTGGCCAAGGCAAAATCATTTATTTCAGCTGGATTTTGCGTCTGGAAACGTGAAGTTGAAGCCACGCCAAATAAACTCTCGATAATCTCAGCTTCATTCAGTTCACGACCCTGGTACAAGGTATGTCCATATTGACGATAGAGCTCTAGCGCCAATTCACGGTTTAGCCGCTCAGGGTTGTACTGTTGCACATGTTCATTACCGCGTTTTTCAAAACGGTCAACCAGATGAGTTAACACATTTTGTCCCCAGGCAGCCCCTGCTTCCAAAAGTGCAATACGAAGCTGTGGAATACGTTCAGTGACACCGCCAAAAAACAAGGCTTTGGCCAATGCTTCAGAGGCATCGGCAAAATGGTTAATGTGGTTAAACATATAATTGCTTGGTGAATTACGTGCCACCCAGCTTTGACTGCCCGAGTGCGTCGACAGGTTAATCCCCAAATCCACACTCTTTTGCCAGAACGGGTCGTAGTCATATTCACTGTCAATACCGAAGAAATCTAACCAGTAAGCATAACGACGCAGGTCTGTATCTTCAGGATATTTCTCTGCAACAGCCTGAATTGGACGACGTACTGCACCCGGAATCAGGGCAGCTTTTAATCCCAACTTTTGTGCAAACTCGAGTTCCTCAATCCCTTCTTGCGGCGTATTCAGCGGAATCGCAGCCACTGGCGTCAGACGGTCGGCATAAGGCTTATAGATGTCGGCATGGAAATGGTTAATTGCACGGGTTAAGGACAGACGCAGGTCATCATTGGATGAATTAATTGGAAATAAAGACAGATTCGGATAGAGCACAGCATAGTCCGTACCGAGTTCTTCCAGACGCTCATACAATAAGCCCGGTAAGGCAACCGTTGCCAAGTCATAAGTATTTTCTGAAGGGAGTGCCCAAAATGGCGGACGGAATAGACGACGGTTTTTACGTTCTTCCGGGCTGGCGTTGTACCACTCTGCCGCTAATGCGTTTAAACCATTACTTTTTAAATGGCTACGAAATACATCGACCACACGTGAACCCCCATACTGCGCAATATAATCCTCCAGAGCCGGACTATAGGCATTGGTATGGATATCCGTATCAATCACCGGATAATCAAGTTGAGAACGTACTTGAGCAGCACGCGATTGTTTTGCCTTTAAATCTTTTAAAATTGTCATGAGATTTACCTAATTTCTTATCATTACACCTCCCTGTTATTACAACAAGCATGCCAACATTTTAAGTTATTGTTTTAATTAAATTTATTACAATTATCCCAACCAGAAATGTTGGTTTTAACGCGATATGTGTGTTGATATTCCAACACTTGCTTATTTAAATTCAGCTGGTTTTTTTATTTTTATTTCTTATTTTTAGATATCAAATTATTTCTGAGTCTCTCCTATCACTTTAATTGACGGGTTAAAACTTAAAAAAGCATACTTTGGAGAGGATTTGAAAAGCTGCATTTCAGCACATAAAAAAACCCGCAATTTGCGGGTTTTTTAAAAGCCGTATTTTTAAGCCGATTTTTTGTTTTTATTGCTTAACTTGGTGGCAAATGCTGTGACACGCTGATAACCGGTCGGCAAAATACGCTGGATTAAATCCAGGGTTTTGGCGTCGTTGCCAATCAGCAGACGGCGCTTGTCTTTTTGCACTGCTTCCAAAATTTGGCGGGCTGCTTCTTCAGGCGGACAACGTAATAATTTATTAAAAGACCTGGCTGATTTTTCCGGATGCATGCCTAAAGACCGGATACTGTCATTCATTTTTGCTGCATTGGCAATATTGGTCCGAATACCGCCAGGATGTACACACAGCGCGCTAACACCGCAGTTTTCAATATCCAGTTCCTGCCGCAAGGATTCGGTAAAACCACGCACAGCAAACTTGGTCGCGTTATAGGCAGACTGGGTCGGCTGTGCGGTTAGGCCAAACAGGCTGGAAATATTGATGATATGCCCTTCACCCGATTGTTTGATTAAAGGCAAGAACTCTTTGGTGCCATACACCACGCCCCAGAAATTAATATTCACAATCCATTCCAGTTCTTCGTAACTCGCCCCTTCCACGGTTGAGCCCAATGCCACACCGGCATTGTTAAAAATCATGTTGACGGAACCATGATCCTGAACAGTTTCAGCAGCCCACGCGCGCACTTCTTCCAGTTTGGCCACATTGACTTTTTTTATCGTCACACGGACATGACTGTCTTTGACCAGTTCAACTGTTTTCGCCAAACCCTGTTCATTGACATCACTTAAAGACAAATGGCAGCCTTGCTTGGCCAAAAGTACGGCCAATTGCTGCCCAATACCCGACCCTGCACCAGTAATGGCTGCGACTTTATTTTTAAAATTTTTCATGAGCTATCCTTATTCAGCTTGCTGCCTCATCCATCTAAACATTTCGATTGTTTTTCTGTCTGGAAGATTGCAGTTCATCCATCCAATATAATTTTGACAATAACAATTGTCAATATAATATATGGTCTATTCCTCCCTGTACTGGAAAAGCTGCTGCTTTGTTTTAAACATAGGTTTAAAGATAAATTATTGTTAATATAAGGCAAAACCTCGATTTCATTCGGCACACCACATCTATGACTGAACAGCACAAAAATTTCGAAGAAAATCAAAATAAACCGGCAAAAACCAAAGAACGTCAATTTAAAGGGATGTCTTTAAGCGAACGTAAACAGGCACGTCGAGAAAAACTGATTGAAGCCGGAATTGAAGCCTATGGTACACATGGTTTTTTTGCAGTCACAGTCAAAGATATTTGTACGGAAGCCAAACTGACTGAACGCTATTTCTATGAATCCTTTAAGAAAAGTGATGAACTGTTTCAGACCATCTTTTTAAAGCTGATTGATCAGTTACAGCACAATGTCACGCAGGCGATTATGCAGGCCTCGACCGATCCGCGGAAAATGATCGAAGCCGGTTTAACCGCCCTGCTCACCACCTTGAAAGACAATCCGGGTATGGCACGGATTATTTATATTGATGCCATGCTGGTTCAGGAGCTGCATAACCAGGCCACCATCCATGAAACCATGTCACGTTTTGACCGTATGATTCATGCCTTTGTGATGCTGATGATGCCGAACATTAACCGCTCTGAACGTGAAATTTCGATGATTTCGACCGGTTTAAATGGCTATGTCACGCAAATCGCCATCCGCTGGGTGGTCAGTGGTTTCAAGCTCTCCATAGAGGATGTACTGTCTTCTTGCAGTATCGTTTTTTTATCACTGCTTGAGACTTTTTCGAAAAAAGAAAAAATATGATTCCGGCACAGCCCTGGTCACCAAACTATCAAAAAATACTCAACACCTTGAATTTAATATATTTATCTAACTGATTTATTTTAAATTCTTGATTGTATCTTATTTTAAATTGTGACAATTTTTTTGCTAAATTCAGTCGAACTACCTATTCTGCAATGATACTGTCATAATTAATCTTTGTAATAAGCCTGTCATAAATATAAAACGGTCCACCGTTTACGTGAAATAGGGTATTGCGCTGTGAAAGATGACTATATATTAATCGTCGATGATGAGCTCCCGATCCGGGAAATGATCCATACCTCGCTGGATATGGCGGGCTTCCAATGCCTACAGGCTGAAGATGCCAAACAGGCCCATCAAATGATTGTGGATCAACGCCCTGTGCTTATTCTACTCGACTGGATGTTACCGGGTGGTGTCAGCGGTGTAGATCTGTGCCGCCGTCTGAAACGCGATGAAACCCTATCAGAAATTCCCGTGATCATGCTCACTGCCCGCGCTGAAGAAGACCATAAAGTACAAGGTCTGGATGCCGGTGCAGATGACTATATGACCAAACCGTTTTCCACCCGTGAACTGGTTTCCCGCATTAAGGCCGTGTTACGCCGTGCCAATGCCCTAAACGGTGAAAAAACTATTGATGCTAATGGTCTGGTACTCGACCCTGTCAGCCAGCGGGTCAGTCATGGTCATAATATTTTAGAAATGGGACCCACAGAATACCGTTTATTGGCCTTTTTTATGACGCATCCGGAACGTGCCTATACCCGTGCTCAATTGCTGGATCAGGTCTGGGGTGGTAACGTATATATTGAAGATCGTACCATTGACGTACATATCCGTCGTTTGCGTAAAGTGCTGGAACCGTTTGGTGCAGACCGTTATGTACAAACGGTTCGTGGTACAGGTTACCGTTTTTCTACCCGCGCAGATGTCGCTTTAGGTTAGTCGTCATTTAGGTCAACTATATTTTATGTATGAACCCTACCCCGTCCCGGAACTTGCGCGAGAACATAAACAGTTTCGTTACAGCAGTTTATGGACTTTTGCCAAGCAAGATTTACGTCTGCTGGCCTTTTTATTGCTGATCGCAGGTTTAATCGGTTTAGGGATTGGGTATTTCTGGATTTTTATTCTCATCGCCCTTACGGTGTTTTTTGCCTTGCAATTGCGTTCACTGTATCTGGTCAATGAATGGATTTCCAACCGTCCTTATGATGTGCCACCCAGTTTAAATGGCATCTGGGGAGCCTTGCTGTTTAATGTCTATCGTTCGCAGCGTCAGGAGCGTATTGTTCAGGCAGAAATGGTCGGCCTGATTGATCGGGCGCAATCTTCACTGGTGGCGCTGGCTGAAGCGGTGGTACTGATTGATGATCTGCACCAGATTGAATGGTGGAATCCGGCCGCAGAAAAACTCCTGGGTATTCAACCGCTAGATCGCGGTCGCAATATTTTAACCATTCTGCGCCAGCCCAGTTTTATTGAATATTTTAACCATATTGACGAAGCACCCGATGGCCTGAAAATGAAATCTTCGGCCTTTGAAGACCATTATGTACAAGTCAAAATGACCCGCTTTGGTGGGGAAAGCCGCTTACTGGTGGCTTATGACGTGACCCGCATGCATAATCTGGAACAGATGCGCACAGACTTTGTCGACAATATTTCCCATGAATTACGTACCCCGCTTACCGTACTCAGCGGTTATATTGAAACCTTTACCGATCAGGAAGATTTAAACCCGCGCTGGAAACGTGCCTTCGACCAGATGCAGGCGCAAACCAAGCGCATGAATGCCTTGGTGAATGATCTATTACTATTGTCGCGTTTAGAAAATGATAAAAAAATCGCGAAAAACCAGATTATTGAAATGCCAAGTCTGATGAACCAGCTGTTTGATGATGCACAAGCCTATAATGTCGACTATCACCATGCGCTCAATCTCAACATTGACAGCCATTGTGACCTGATCGGTTCCGAGACCGAGCTAGCCAGTGCCTTTAGCAACCTGATTACCAATGCCATTAAGTACACCCCTAAAGGTGGAACGATTACCATGGGCTGGCATGATGATGGTGAACACGGCATCTTTACCGTTCAAGATACCGGCATCGGGATTGACCCCAAACATTTGCCACGTTTAACCGAACGTTTCTATCGTGTGGATAGTGCGCGTAGCCGTCAAACCGGTGGCACTGGCTTAGGTCTGGCCATTGTGAAACATGTGTTGATGCAACACGGCGCGCATCTGGAAATTGAATCCAAAGAGAATGAAGGCTCGACTTTTAAAGTCATTTTCCCTAAAGAACGCCTGTACAAACTCTGCTAGACCGGCCTGTTTTAACCCTGATCTAAAACAGGCCACCTACCTGTTTTAAGTCAGGCTTTGTTCCTTGAACCTGGCTCTCTGAAAAGCAGGCCGTTCCTCAAGACGTTTCAGATATTTGGTTATATTGGGATATGAACCGGATGTTCTGGATTGAATGGCATCGAGTGGAAACCACATCTGAATATCGGCAAAAGAAAATGATCCGGCAAAATATTCATGCATGGATAAATAATCTTCCAGATAAGCAATATGCTCTTTTAAACGCGGATGAATAAATCCCGCCTTCACGCCGGAAGTAATTTTATGTGCCACTGGCTTAATCAGCCAGGGTACACGTTTCGGTACATTGTTCATCACCAGTTGTATCAGCAATAACGGCATTAAGGAGCCTTCGGCATAGTGCATCCAGTAGCGGTATTGTTGCTGGTCTTTTTTGGCCTTCGGCTTAAATTTCTGCGCTGTATCATAACTTTCTTGCAAATGCTGCAAAATCACTGCCGATTCGACAATCGTCTGGTCCTCATCAGTCAAGATCGGTGCTTTAGCCAAAGGATGAACCAGTTTTAATTCAGGCGGTGCAGCAAATGTTGGTAAACGTTTATAAAACTTGACCTGATAATCTTGAGCCAGCTCTTCTAAAGCCCATAAAATTCGAAAAGAACGCGATTGATCTAAATGGTGCAGTGTAATCATTATTTTTTGACCTCTATTTTTATATTTTGATCATGACCGATCGGCTGGAAAAATGACATTCTGCTTTGCACACAATGTCATGGCTATTGGATCATGGATTTAAAGCAGAACCGTGTTAATGTCCAGACTGCGTAACAGCGTCTTGGTGACTGGTGTTTTACTGCTAATGTCTAAAATTTTTTGTTTCAGTTCATCCGATAATGGCTGAGCAAAGGACAAACGACGTTCAATCCACTCTTTACCTTCTTTATTGCTATTAAAATCAGCTTCTACTGAAAATTGACCGAGCTCCAGACCTTTGTGACTGGCATACATGCGCAGCGTAATCATGGTACAGGAAACCAGACCGGAACAAATAAAATCATAAGGTGCAGGACCCCGATCTTGCCCGCCCAATGATTCAGGTTTATCCGTCATAAACTGGTGTTTGCCACTTTTCACTTCGCCTGACCAAGGTTCATCCAGGCTCTGTACTTCTGCATTTGCAATAATTTCCATATTCCAACTTCCTGAATTTTATTGTTATTTTGAGGCTCGCATTTTATTGGGGAATGCAGGTGCTTCCAGGCGAGGTCCCGGATAGTCAGGAATGGTGCCAAAACGGTTATCCTGATTCATCCAGTCGTCACGGGCTTGGCACAGCTCTTCCTGAGTCCGCCCGACAAAGTTCCACCACAGTAATATTGGTGACTCGAAAGGTTCGCCACCCAATAGCAGTACTCGACTGCCTTTATGTAACTGGATTTCAATTTCCGTCATGCCTGGTTCCAGCACGACCATGTTGTCCTCTGTCAGCTCATGACCGTTGACTTCAGCAGCCCCCTCCAGCGCCATAAAGCCATATTCAAATTCCGGATTCAGTTGAATTCGGGTGGTGGTGGATTCCTGTGCAGTTAAATCCACACCCAGCAATTCGCTATGCACCGCAACTGGGGACCGAGTTTGCAAGAACTCCCCCACCAGTACGGTAAATTCAACCTGATCTTTTTCCACCACCGGCAGTTCCGGATAATGATCAAAACGCGGTGCCATATTAATCTTGTCATCCGGCAAGGCAATCCAGAGCTGCGCAGCGTGCATATGGGTTTCGGTTTCCGGTGCCACTTCAGTATGGGAAATGCCATATCCTGCGGTCATTAAATTGACCTGTTTGGGGCGAATCAGTTGCTTTGTACCCAAGCTGTCGGTATGCATCATGGTGCCTTCAATCATCCAGGTAAAAGTCTGCAAGCCAATATGTGGATGTGGTCCGACATCCAGACCATCACCTTGGGGAAAAGTCACGGGACCAGCATGATCCAGAAAGCACCATGCCCCAATTAAACGCTTATGGCGACTGGGCAAGGCGCGCTTAATCACAGTGCCCTGTCCAATTTCCGCACTACGCAAAGGAAACTCCTGGATAAACCGGTTTACGTATTTTTCACAATCGTCCGAATTGGAAAGCTCTGTATAGCTGCTATTGGTCATATGACTATCCTGAATTTCATGAACGCAACTGTTCTTGTAAGTCCTACCTATTGTTATCAATCATATAGACTCTTCATCATTCAGCCTATAGTTAAAGTTAGTACGCTGAATACTATGGACAGGACAATATTATTTTTGAAATTTTCTTCATAAAACAAGGTCTAAACGCGATAAATGATTGACTATTTTTACCCTATTCATATGAATTTTATAGGAAAAAAATTTTTTGTCACAATTATAGCGATGACTTACCCAGTCTTCTGTATACAGATATTTTTCCTCAGCATACTATTTCTCCCTGACCAATCTGCTATAGAAGAGGATAATCATGTCCCAAGGACAGCAGGAAAATTTTCATTACTCTGAAAATCAAGAATATAATCATATCGGGAACAATAAAGATAAATATTCAAATATCGGAACTGCCATTTTACCCAAGCAGCTGTGTACGCTCGCCAATCAAAAACAGATAGAACACCAACTAGAACATCCTAGCACCCGTATTCCGGAACAATTTCAACAATATTATCTGGATTATCAAAATAAGCACCAACGACAGTTTTTAAAATGCGTCAATTTTATTGGTCAGCTGACTTTTTTAAGCTATTTCTTTGTCGATTGGGTTTTATTACCGGACATTGGCATGCTGTCCGGTATTGCACGGCTCAGTCTTGTCATCTTGGCACTGTCGGTCAACTGGCTGGCTTTCCGCTACTGCAAGAATATTAAAATTCTGGATAGCTTGCTGCCAGCCTCTGTTGCAGCTGCAGCAGCAATATGGCTTGAACTGCTGTATTTATCACATAGTCCCGTTGTGAATACGTATCTCTACGCCAGCATCATCTTTATTTTATTGGGCAATTTATGCATACAGGTATCTTTTCGTAATTCTATTTTTAGTTCCCTGCTGATTAGTGCGGTGATTTTTAATGGCGTATTCAGGTTGGTCAGTGTCCAGGAACTGATTTTATTTTCACTCATTTACGCGCCGGTTTTATTGCTCAGCATGTATATCAGCTGGAATAACACATTAAATTCAAAACGTAATTTTTTGCGGGTGTTACTCAATGACTGGAACTATTACACCTTAACTGAAATGGCGCATACGGATGAACTGACCCAGTTATATAACCGCCGACAATTTTTACAACTGGCCGAACAGAACATACAGCAATGGCCCAAATATAATTTAACCTGTCTATTGATGTTTGATATCGACTTTTTTAAGAATATTAATGATACATATGGTCATGATGTGGGAGATGAAGTGCTGCGGGTACTGGCTGATATTACTCGCCGGGAAATGCGTCATAGCGATGTACTGGCCCGTTTTGGGGGGGAAGAATTTATTGCTTTGCTACCCGATACCACACTGGAAGATGCGATGAACATTGCCAACCGCTTATGCCGAAAAATTGAAAGCCATCAAATTTGTGTTAAAGATAAGTGCTTCTTTAATTTCAGTGTGTCGATTGGGGTATCCCAACTGCAGCCGAATCAAAGTGATTT
The DNA here is from genome assembly GCF_013420235.1 of Acinetobacter sp. YH01022. Taxonomy (NCBI): domain Bacteria; kingdom Pseudomonadati; phylum Pseudomonadota; class Gammaproteobacteria; order Moraxellales; family Moraxellaceae; genus Acinetobacter; species Acinetobacter sp. YH01022. The sequence goes on from NZ_VOYP01000014.1 coordinate 60,197, forward strand.
AAACCTACTGATTAAAAATGCCGATATTGCACTCTATCAAGCCAAGAAAAATGGACGCAATCAGGTGGCGATTTATACGCATGAATAATTAAAAATTATCTTCATCGAAACGGTCTTGGTCTATTTTATAAATATGAAAACTGCGCTCGACTTGCATACTAAAGCCGAATTTAGTGGCTCAAAATATTTATTCCTATTCTTCAAAGATTAATTTTTTAAAATATAAAAAAGAGCGCCTAAGCGCTCTTTTTTATTTGAATAATTCTAGATTCCTAAACTGCCGCGCGCATCTTGCACAAAATTCAAAGCAATGCTTTTAATTTTGCTCATGGCGTAATTTAGGCAGGAAGCAGTGCTTCCTGAAACCCTGAGAGGTGAAATAACAAAGCACTGCTTTGTCACCTCGCAAGACTTTCAGCTATGCTGAAAGTTACTCCCATTCAATCGTTGCTGGTGGCTTAGATGACACGTCATAAACCACACGTGAAACATCTTTGATTTCGTTCATGATACGAGTCGAAATCTTGTCTACCAATTCATATGGAAGATGCGCAAAACGAGCTGTCATAAAGTCAACAGTTTCAACGGCACGAAGTGCAATCACCCATGCATAACGACGGCCATCGCCCACTACACCAACAGATTTAACTGGTTGGAATACAGCGAAGGCTTGAGCAGTTTTGTCATACCAACCGCTAGCGCGAAGTTCTTGCATGAAGATGTCATCAGCCAGACGAAGAATGTCGGCATATTCTTTTTTCACTTCACCCAAAATACGCACGCCCAAACCTGGACCCGGGAATGGATGACGATAAAGCATCTCAAACGGCAAGCCTAAAGTGGTACCTAAACGGCGTACTTCATCTTTAAACAGGTCACGGATTGGCTCAACCAGTTCAAAGGCTAAATCATCTGGTAAACCGCCCACATTGTGGTGTGATTTAATTACGTGTGCCTTACCGTTTTTAGTTGCAGCAGATTCAATCACGTCCGGGTAAATTGTGCCTTGTGCCAGGAAGTTTACGCCATCAAGCTTACGTGCCTCTTCAGCAAAGACTTCAATGAACTCACGACCAATGATTTTACGTTTTTTCTCAGGGTCAACTTCACCTGCGAGAGCGGACAAGAAACGGTTTTCAGCATCGGCACGAATTACACGGATACCCATGTTTTTCGCAAACATATCCATCACTTGCTCGCCTTCGTTCAAACGAAGCAAGCCATTATCTACGAATACGCAAGTCAATTGATCGCCAATGGCTTTATGAAGAAGCGCAGCAACTACAGATGAATCTACGCCACCTGAAAGACCAAGCAATACTTTTTGATCGCCAATCTGTTCACGTAACTGTTCAACACGCAGGTCGATGATGTTTTCCGAGTTCCAAAGATTACGGCAACCACAAATGCTGTGTACAAAGTTAGACAATAACTCGGCACCTTTTGCAGTATGGGTCACTTCCGGGTGGAACTGCACGCCATAGAAACGGCGTTTTTCATCGCTTACTGCTGCAAATGGACAGCTTGGTGTACTGGCAGTCACCTGGAAACCTTCAGGAATTGCACTGACTTTATCGCCATGGCTCATCCAAACATTGAGTTTGTTTTCACCATCGTCTAAATCACCCAGAAGCTGGTCACGAACCAAAACGTCTACCGCAGCATAACCAAATTCATGCACGGTACCTGGCTCTACTTTACCGCCAAGCTGTTCGGACATGGTTTGCAAGCCGTAGCAAATACCCAATACAGGTACACCCAGGTTGAATACAACTTCAGGTGCGCGTGGACTACCTTCTTCATGAACACTTTCCGGACCACCCGACAAGATGATACCGTTTGGTTTAAATGCGCGAATGTCTTCTTCAGACATGTCATAGGCATACATTTCAGAATATACACCAGCTTCACGTACACGACGTGCAATCAGCTGACTGTATTGAGAACCGAAATCCAGAATCAGGATGCGGTCTTCAGTGATTTGAGTATTGGTAGTCATGACAAACAACTATGCAAGGCAAACGAAATAAGCGCTGCATTCTATCATTTTTCGGCGCATTAAGCACACTATTCGCACAAGGCTTTCAATTCGTTGATTGCATTATATTTCTGGCACAACAAGGCACCCGTCCGGATGCCTTATTTATATTGCCATTTTTCTATTTTCACGATTTAGATATCCTTCAATTTCATCATGATGGATATCGACCTCATCTGTTTAGACCTTGTCGTATGCTCTCTAGGACTTTGGTGATTAAGTCAAATCTTGCAGTTTAGTTCTGATTATACCAAAGCCATTTATCCTTTGGATTTAACAGTTTTTCTATTTTAACAACATCGATGTTGGTGGATTGATCACTTTGAGTATCCACTTCACCCATCACTTTCACCTGATCGCCGGCTTTTAAGCCCATCGGTTTCCAAAAATCATCATCGACATCAATGTCAATTGAACCGGAACCATCTTTGAGTTCAAAATGATAGCCCCGTATTCGTTTGACAATAACGCCGGATAAGGTCACTGCAGTTTCATCTGCCAGTTGTTTTGCTTCTGCAACCGTTACCATATTTTGGGCAGCTTCATTCACGATCATCTGATCACTTTTACCCGCTCAGGATGCTGTAGAAAACATTACACCAGAGATAAAAATTACCCATAACATTTGCTTCATACCTGACTCCACTTTGGTAGCTTCATCAAACTTTATTGAAGCAAAATTCAGGCAATTTGTACGCAGGTTTTATGTAATTACAAAAAGACCTGTACAAGCTAGAATCAACCTTCTATTTTCCTCAACTCTGGTGATGATCTCTCTAGCATGTCATCTACACTGAATTTACCTGCACCATGCAACATCAAGAACAATAGTCCACCAGTCATGGCAATATTTTTCATCAGGTGAATGGCATCATCCTGAGTCCCAGTGCCGTGGAAAATAAAGCCGCAAATAAAGGTAAAAATAGCTAAGCCCAAAGCAGCCAGGCGGGCCTGGAAACCAAAGAACAAGGCCAGACCACCGCTAACGACGACCAGGATACTCAAAGGCAGCAGGCTACCCGGGACACCTTTAGATTCCATATACCCGGCCGTTGCAGTATAAGCATTGATTTTCATCCAGCCAGACATCAGAAAAATATAGGCTATCAATACACGTGCAACCAAAGCGATAAAGGCATCGGTTTGCAGACCTTGCAGCAGATTTTTTATAAAAATATTCGGATTAAACATGAGGTCACCTTTTGATTTTTGTTTTAATGACCTCTTCATCCTAAGCCTGTTTTTATCGGGGTCAATAAATAATTTGTAAGATAAATCATTGTGAAAAAAGGGAAGGATGAAAATGCAATTAATTTTCTTTTTGGTACTGACTTTCATGCCCCAGACTGCTAGGATTTCAGCACATTTTTGCTGTCTGTAGCGCCATGGAACTGCTTGATTTTATCTTACACGTTGATGCCCATCTGCTCGAATTTATCACCGATTACGGCGTGTGGATTTATGCCATTCTTTTCTTGATTATTTTTGTAGAAACCGGTTTGGTGGTTATGCCATTTCTGCCGGGTGACAGCCTACTGTTCGCAGCAGGAGCCTTAGCAGCATCCACAGGCGCAATGAATCCTTATATTCTGGTCATCTTGCTGTTTACTGCCGCAGTATTGGGCGACACGCTGAATTATCATATTGGTAAATTTATTGGACCGCGTGTCTTTGAAATTGAATCACGGTTCATTAATAAAAAGCATTTAACCTATACGCAAAAATTCTTTGAAAAACATGGCGGAAAAACTATTATTTTTGCCCGTTTTATTCCTTTCGCCCGTACTTTTGCCCCGTTTGTCGCCGGTGCAGGTCACATGAATTATAAATATTTCCTCAGCTTTAATGTCATTGGTGCCATTTGCTGGGTCGGTTCTTTTGTAATTTTAGGCTACTTGTTTGGCAATATGCCGATTGTTAAAGACAATTTTACCCATCTGATTTTTGGCATCATTATTATTAGTGTCTTGCCGGGCATCATTGGTTTTATTCGCCAGAAACTCAAAAAAGTGCATTAAAAGAAGCGAATCACAACGGGTAACATACACATAATCAGCAACATGGCCGATCCTTTATATAACAGATCGGCTTTTATTTGTCTGGACTGACCCGCCAGAATGGCCCGCCCAAAAAACATCCAGAACACCACCGTAGGTAACAGGACCAGACTGAACATTGCAAATACCAAAATAAAATTGGTGGGATTGCTCCAGGTTTCAAGCGGTAAAACACCGGCAGCAAATAATAAGGCTTTAGGATTTTTGAAGGTAGAAAAGAACAGTTGTCGAGGTCGGATCGAAGGATGGCGTTGATTATGCTTTTCCAAATCTGACGCTTTCCACAAATGAAAAGCCATCCAACTCACATAAATGGCGCTACAAAAATGCAGGATATGAATAAAGTTCGGCCATACTGGATCACACAAATGAATAAGTAATGCCCACAAATTAATGGCATAAAAATAGCCAAGCATTTTTGCCGGAATAAACAGACTGGTTTTAGCAATGCCTTGTTGATAAGCCGAGCTTGCAAGTAATGCATTGGTTGGACCCGGAATCATCAATACCGCAATCACTGCCAATACAAAAAGCCAACTCTCGATCATAAATACCTGATATCACCATCCTGATGGGGCACACCTTATATGAAACCGATAAAAAATGACAAGTATTTCTCGATAAAAAAATATCACCTGATGCGTTTAAAGATTCCATCAAAAAACAGCAACCAATTGATATTAATAATATTTACATTGAAACATTTTGCTAATATTTTATCCCCCCTGCTGTCAGGTACAGCACCTCAACAGCAGGATAAATTGATGAATTATTGAACTTTATTGCGAACAATAATTGGGCAGTTTTTGAATTTTGCCGCCTGAACCACAGCTTCCTGTTCACCCAATAGACGTGCCAGTTCAGTGTTTTTGCTATTTGAAGATTGTCCCATATTGACTGAAACACTCGGAGCGATTCCCCAGCCGCCATGACTGCCCCAACCACCGCCTACACCGACACCCACACCGACGCCAGTGCGTTTTGGTGCCTGCACACCATTGTCGATATATTGCTGAATACGATTATATTCACTTTGCAATTGCTGGCAATTGAGCACTTGATACTGGGTCGGAGAAACATAACTCGGTTTCACCGTCGTTGCACATGCAGCCAATAAAACCGTACTTCCCAAAAGAAGGCTTAGATAAATCGTTTTCATGAGAAATCTCAATACTTATATATGCTCAATTTCATTGAACAACGATTGATAGGCTTGCGTCAATTTATGATCAGTCGCCAAATGGATCAAAGGCTGATTTTTAAGATGCGATTCTTTCATTAAAATGGACGGCGGCAACATGCTGTCTAACACCGGCAAGCTTTCATCTTTCAGCTGTTGCACCACTTCACGCGGTAATTTAGCCTGGGCCTGAAACTGATTGACCACAATCCCTTCAATCTCCAGATGGTCATTGTGATCATCCTGAGTTTCAATAACATTTTCAATCAGAGTTTGTAATGCACGTTTTGAAAATACGTCACAATCAAAAGGAATCAGCACGCGACTGGCTGCAATCAGCGCCGATAAGGTAAAGAAGTTAAAAGCCGGTGGTGTATCGATATACACTCGATCATACTGCCCTTCCAGTTGTTGCAAGGCATCACGCAATTTATAAATCTTGTGTTTTGACTCCAAAGCATGTGCCAGTGCACCCAAAGTCGGACTTGCAGGAATCACATCCAGATTTTTAAAAGGTGATTGGTGCACGTAACGCTCCAGACCTTTATCCCGATTCTTTAAAATGGAACCTATGGCATTACCTAAAAGTCCTTTGCTTTGGGTTGCCCCCAGCACTTCCTGAAAATAATTTTCAATATTGGGTTCCAGCGCCGGTTTATCCACCGTATAGGTCGCATCATCCCCCAATAGATATTGACTAGAATTGGCTTGAGGGTCGAGATCAATCAGCAAGGTTTTTAACCCCTGATGTGCACTAATTGCAGCCAGGTTGACGGCAATACTGGACTTACCGACCCCACCTTTTTGATTAAAAACCACACGTACCAGCATTGGAAGCCCCCTATCATTTATAGTTATCTATGAGCAGTTTAACCTACATGCCTTGCATCCAGAATAATTATGTCTAACAATCAACCAAAATTCGGCTTAATCATGACTAATCCGATAATGGCGATCAGTGCAGCCACTGCAATCATTAAACCTGCGCGACGCTGGATCAGTAAAATACTGTCATCTTTTTTATAGGCTTTGATCAAGGAAGAAAACAGCACCAGAAACAGGATGATCTTGGCATAAAACCATGGTTGTACTTCAAAATTCTTAATCACTAATGAAGTTAGCCCGGTCAAAACAATAATCGTCATGGCAAGATGTTGCCAGGCGACCAGAAATTTTCGTGCCACCGGATTGGGCTGATTGCCGTTGACTCCAACAAATAAAGTAAAAGCACGTGCAAGGATTGCCCCAATCAATAAAGTCACCGCAATCATATGCACAATTTTTACCGTCAGCTGCATATCCATTGTTTAATCTTCCTTATGATTCAGCTTTTGGCGCATGTGCACATTCAGGACTTGACGTGTCTTGTCCTTGCCATTCTGATGGCACAAAAGCATGAATCGCCAGGGCATGAATACGGCTTGGTGCAAGCAAGTCCCCTGCTGCTGCATAAATTTTTTGATGACGTTGCACCAAACGCAAGCCTTGGAAAATGTCACTCACCACAATCACTTTAAAATGCGATTCTTTACCCGGGAAATAGCCGCCATGACCGGATGATTCGTTCACCACTTCTAAATGAACTGGTGATAACTCTTGCAGGCGTTGAATCAACTGTTGTTCTAAATTCATCAAGATACTCCCAAATAGTTCAATTTCTGGCTTCAGTATACCGTGTTCCGATTCAATCTTCGTGCCTGTCCACCCTATCATTCCTGGATTTCAGGATAAAATTTTCTTTTTAAGCCTCCATCTTGTTTATAAAATCAGCAAACCTGCACAAAATGGTTTTATTTTATGCAATTGATGCAAGTTTTTTCACAAAGTTATTGACCCTATTTTTGCATAATGTATTATACACGGCATGCGGGAATAGCTCAGTTGGTAGAGCATAACCTTGCCAAGGTTGGGGTCGGGAGTTCGAGTCTCCTTTCCCGCTCAAAATTTTTTCATTTAGTTTTTTCACTTAAAAAACTTTATAGACTCCGCGGGAATAGCTCAGTTGGTAGAGCATAACCTTGCCAAGGTTGGGGTCGGGAGTTCGAGTCTCCTTTCCCGCTCCAGATTCAAAAAGCCCTCATCGAAAGATGGGGGCTTTTTTCTTGTTGATTTTAAACAATATTTTCTTTCTAAACTTATAAACTTAAAATGCTTAAAGCTAGAAAAAGTTAAGATAGATCACTTGAAAATGGGCTTACGTGACCAAAAGTGCCCTAAACGTGCCCTGCAACCATCACATATAGATCAATATATTAAAGATTTTGCATAAATTTTAGTGAACATCGGCTGAGTAATTCTAAAAAAACTTAAAATACTTCATTCTGGCTTTTATTGAAGTCTTTTTCACTACTTTATAAAAATGGTGACCAAATTTGGTCACCAAAAATATACAATAAAAACAAAATCTTAAGTTAAAAAATTATTAATTTATGGAATGGTTTTTATTAAAAAACTTATTCTTCCTGCTTGAACTTTAATAAATCACCAACCTCTACATTTAACAATACGCATAATTTTTCTAATGTTTCAAAATCAATACGAGTTGATTGACCATTATAAAGCTTATGTAAAGTTGTCTTACTCATTCCGGTTGCCCGAGCTACATCTGCCACTTTCATTCTTCGTTCCGCCAAAAGAACAGGCAAGTTACAAACTATCATTAATTACCACCATTGTGTAATAAAGTACTTGCATGATGTGTTAAACGCATTTATTATTGCATTGTGATCTTAAATAACACCATTGTGATACTTTATAAAAGGATACAAACATGAATCTTACTTATATTACTACAAAAGAACTGGCGGAACGAATCCATTACAACGAACGTACCATCCGTAATCAGTTGAAGGACAGTGTTCTAATCGAAGGCATTCATTACATCCGCCCTTTTGGTGGACGCAAAATTTTATATGTATGGGAGCGTATTGAAGAAGATATGACTAAAACCACTTTAGGCTCGCTACACAGCCTACAACTTCAATAAGGAGAACATTATCATGGCTGCTATTCGTACTAGATACGGTAAGTTATGTGTCGATTTTCGATACTTAAACATCCGTTGTCGTGAAACAACAGCTCTTGAAGACAATGCTCAAAATCGCAAAAAGCTTGAAAAAGCGATTGAGCGAATGGAAGCGGAAATCTTATTGGGTATTTTTGACTATGCTAAGTACTTTCCAAAAAGTTCTCGTTTAAAAGAAATCAAAAATGCAGAAAACAGAGTAAATGAAATCAGCTCTAAAACACCTCTATTTTCCAAGTTCTGTGAAATCTGGTTCACAGATAAAGAAATAGAATGGCGTGCAAGCTACAAGGGAAAAATTCAGATTGTGATCAAAAAGTATTTAATCCCTTTTTTTGGCACAATTCCGGTTATTAATATCAAAAAGTCAGACATTCTTGGATTCCGTTCATCCCTCGCCAAAGTGACTCACGGAAAAAACCAAGAATGCCTTTCACCATCAAGAATCAACCAGATTATGATAGCACTTCGTATGATACTCGATAGTGCTGCCGAACGATATGACTTTGATAGCCCTTATAAGAATATCAAGAACTTAAAGCAAGGAAAGATTGAAGTAACACCTTTTTCATTAAAGGAAGTACATGCAATTTTAGCCACAGTTCGTGATGATTTTAAGCCTTATTATACTGTTCGATTTTTCACAGGTATGCGCACCAGTGAGATCGATGGCTTGCAATGGAAAAATGTGGACTTACAACGTCGGGAAATCCACATTCGTGAAGCATTAGTGAATGGGGAGCTTGGTGGAACCAAAACTTATGGTTCTGACCGTACCATCCAAATGAGTGATCGGGTTTATCAAGCCTTTCTGCAACAGAAAAGCTTGAATAATGGCAAATCCAGTTTTGTCTTCTGTAACCGCGATGGTGGACCTCTCGATTATCGTTTAGTGAATAAACGTGTCTGGCATCCCCTGCTACGCTATTTAGGACTAAAGCCTCGTCGTGCTTATCAAACACGTCATACCGCTGCAACGCTCTGGCTGTCGGCAGGCGAGAATCCAGAATGGATCGCACGCCAGCTAGGGCATTCAACGACTGAAATGCTGTTCCGGGTCTATAGCCGTTACATTCCCAATGTTACGCGTCGCGATGGCAGTGCTTTTGAAGCCATGCTGGAGAAACTAAATACAGAGGAGCTTGCCCATGAACAGTAAAGCTTTCTTTGGTGGTGTGGTCGTCAGCGCTGAAGCAGATATGGTCGCGCGTGAACTCATTCATGAGTTACACATTCCCAAACTGCACAATCTGGCCTTTTTGCTGGAAATCAATAAATGCTTCGATGATCACCAGGCGTTGAGACTCTGGCTACAGCGGATGCTGGATGATGGGCAAGCCCATGACGATAATCTGGCCCAACAAGCTCGCCTCCGGTTAATGAGTCTCGCTCACCAATAAAACAAACATACAAGGTCATCCAATCGATGACCTTAGACCCTTTATACCCATAAAAAGGTAAACCCATGCATAAAGATATTTCAATTTGGATGCCACTCTATATTGGCGACTTACAGGCGAAATTTGCACGAATGACAGCAGAACAAATTGGTGCGGCACTGCTGTTAATGATGGATTTCTGGAAAAATGGTGCTATTCCTCATGACCTAGCAACAGTATGCAGCATCACGAAATTACCGCAGCACACCAAGGCTAAAACTTTATTGAATACGCTGATAGCCCTAGAATTGTTTGAAGTCGAATCTGAGCAGATTCATTCAAATTTTTTAACCCGTTTAAAAAGCCAGGCATTGCAAAATCAGCAAATGAAATCTGATAAAGCTAAAAATGCAGCTCAAGCACGCTGGAATAAATCCGCAAGCAATGCTCAAGCATCTAACAAGCAACGCAAAGTAAATGCTCAAGCAGCTCCTGAGAAGAGCCCGAGTATTACTCAAGTCATGCTTGAATCATGCCCTTCATCTTCATCTTCATCTTCATCTTCATCTTCATCTTCATCTTCATCTTCATCTTCATCTTCAAATTTTGAAGAAAAAAATGAGAGTTTTTTAGAAAATTCCAAATGGATTTAGGAGATCAGCCATGAATACCATGCTTAAAACACTCCAGTTTCGCGCAGAAACAACAGAAACACTTTGCCCTACCCATCATATACCCCTAATGGAAATTGCAGGTCACAGGCTCTGTAAATTGTGTGCCAAAGAAACCGTCCATCACTCACATGCAGCCTATGAGGATGAACTGCAACAGCGATTGCTACAACAGAAAATTAAAAATTCAGGGCTCAATAAACGCTACCTGGATAGTGGCTTCAAGAATTATGTAGTTGCATGCCCTGCACAAGACAATACCATCAAGATATGTCAGGCCTTTGCACAGCAGATTATTTCTGACCACAACCCGAACATGTTGATGATTGGTACACCGGGTACAGGTAAAACCCATCTGAGTGCATCAATTATTCGCAACATTCTGCATAACAGTACAAAATCTGCACGCTACTATACCAGTGCAGAAATTGCTCAAAAAATGATGGACACCTGGTCAGATACTTCACGCTCTGAGAAAGAAGTCATCGACCATTTTTCCAGTTTTGATTTATTGGTGATTGATGAATATGGTCTGCATGACCGGCACGAAAAACGCCTGGAGATGGTGCATAAGGTCTTATATAGCCGTTATGACAACATGAAATCTACCCTGCTGATTTCCAATTTCACAGTCCAAAATATGCAGCGGGATTTAGGTGTCCGATTATGGTCACGGTTACATGAGAACCATTTGATTGTAGTACCGTGTTATTGGGATGATAAAAGGATTTCTTAATCCATTCTGAAAAAAGAGTCCTGAAAGGCCTCTTTTTCTCATTAACCTATTAAAAAATACTTTGTACACGACAAAAAAAGATAACTCATTGAAATAATGGCATAATACTTGTTTTCTGACGACGAATATGATGACACATTTCAATGAGTTACATCTCATCTTAAACAAATATCTAAAGTGGAACAAGTCACATGCAAAATGTTTTACACTGATTATGCTTGCATTAATTGTAAAACAGACATGTAATCTTTCTTCTGCATCTAAAGCCTTACCCATCAAGTGCTTACCACAATCATTTTATCGACGTATACAACGCTTCTTTGCAGATCAGTATTTCGATTATCGTCAAATTTCTCAGTTAATTTTCAATATATTTTCATTCGATAAAGTCCAATTAACTTTGGATAGAACTAATTGGAAATGGGGAAAACGAGATATCAATATCTTGATGTTAGCCATCGTCTATCGTGGAATAGCGATACCTATTGTTTGGACTTTGCTCAATAAACGTGGAAATTCAGATACAAAAGAGCGTATTGCTTTGATTCAACGCTTTATCTCCATTTTTGGTAAAGATCGTATTGTGAATGTGTTCGCAGACAGAGAATTTATCGGTGAGAAATGGTTTACATGGTTAATTGAAAATGACATCAACTTCTGTATACGTGTTAAAAAAACTTTATTGTGACCAATCACTTAGCCAAGAATCATAAAATTAGTGATTTATTTCGTCATCTTCAAGTGGGTCAAACTGAATGTCGTAAACGACGTATTTGGGTTGGTCGAGTAAAACTGTATATTAGTGCGCTACGATTAGAAGATGGAGAACTTTTACTTGTTGTTTCTCCTATGTTTAATGCTTCTGCTATTCGTGATTATGCATTACGCTGGGAAATCGAAACGTTATTTAGTTGTC
>NZ_VOYP01000015.1:0-69524 GCF_013420235.1 Acinetobacter sp. YH01022
ATCAATAACACAGAAGATTTCTGTAAAATCAAACATGGTGGTTAGAGTCTTTGGTTTGTGTAGTAACTTTCTAAATGGCTCTAACCATCTTTTTTTCAAGCGGTTTTCTTATCCGTAATTCGGGTTATATACAAATCGATTTGATGGTTTTGCTATAGTTTCTAGCGATAGTGATTTTACCGCTCTAGCTATTCGCATCAAAGAACAAGGAGCTACTGTTTATGGTTTTGGGAAAAAACAAACTCCTGAAGCTTTCAAGAACGCATGCTCCCAATTTATTTACGTAGAGAACTTACGAACAGATGAATCTGAAGAAGAAATAATTATTCCTAAAATTACTTTAAAGACTACTTCGAAAGAAAGTGAAGTTATCCCAAAAATCGACCCAATACAGAATATAAATACGACTCTCCCCTTACATACTATTAAACAAATTTTTGATAATCAGGATTCTGAATGGATTACTGTTGCATCCTTTGGGTCTCAATGGAAGTTATTACAAACTGATTTTGATCCACGAAATTATGGATTCAAAAAACTTGGTGATTTAGTAAAAAATACACCTCAACTTTTTGAATATGATGAAAGAACTTTAGAAAATGGTCATAAACATTCTTATATGAAGTTAAAGAAATAAAATATATGACCATCAAAAAAGTTTCCTCTATCACTAAACTCGAAGACTTAGGACGCATTCAACTCTCTAAGTCCCTTTTTATGCGTGATTTCCTGTATAGCGAAATTGCCAATTGGTACGGTGTACCCAATTTCCCCGACTATCCTGACATCGCCATTCGAACAGGCACAGAACTTTGCCAACAATTGCTTGAACCTCTGCAAGACAAGTTTGGTCGCATTGCCATTCGTTCCGCTTACCGCTCTCAAAGCGTGAACCAACTCGGCAATGAAAAAGGACATAACTGCGCCAGCAATGAGAAAAACTTTGCCAGTCACATTTGGGACTATCCCGATGCAAAAGGCTATGGTGCCACGGCATGTATTGTTATTCCCTCATTTTTAGAACTATATGAAAAAGACCAAACTAATTGGCAACAATTAGCGTATTGGATTCATAACCATTTGAACTATAGCCACCTACAATTTTTCCCAAAACTCTGTGCATTTAACATTGGTTGGCATGAACAGCCTGCTCGGGAAATTTATAGCTATATCCAACCCAAAGGCTATTTGCTGCGTGGTGAAGCTGTGAATACGGAATTTGAGAAGTTTTATCCTGATTTATTATAATCATTAATCCCCCTAAATCCCCCTTTTTCAAAGGGGGACTTGCCACGTCATCAATTGGATACGCGTAGTTCCCTCTCCTGAGCAAGTTTTAAAGCACTGCTTTAGAACGAAGCACAAGAAAGGATGAGGGCTAGGGAGAGGATTTTTAAAAGTTAATACTCTTCTCTTAAATTTTCTAGTTCAGTCGTACGTTCCGCGGTCGCTTCCATATAGCAACTATTGCTATTCACAGTTGCTATCGTCCCGCCATTCGGGTCGGCATAAAAATCGCAATTGGCATCTCGATAGCGAATCCAGATACGCTGAACCTCTTGAAGCTGTTTTTTACGAGTTGCATTCAGCGATGCCATTGTCCGCTTATAGGCATTATTTAAACGTGTATCTTGGCGATCTGTTTCAGCCGCAATACAATCCAGCATATTTACAGTAACGCCACCTGATCGATCCATACAATTTGAGTATTGCCGACTCAAATCATTGTCTCCTGCATACAGCACAGGGGAAAATATCAACATACTGAAACCCAATAAAGTAGTGCGTTTGAACATAAAGATCCTTATCTTTTCATTAATATTATTCATGATAAATAAATAGCATAATTGAACCATCACATGTATGCATTAAATCAGTTATTTCCCTCTTAACTCACCCAACCTATTCCATACATCCGGCGTCAAAAATGTCATCACCAGTTTATTTAAATCGACATAACGCAGTACACCTTTCAGCTGACTTTTCACTTCAGGATTTTCTAAAATTTCGTCACCCGTAATTTGTCCAAGTTCCTGAAAACTATCGCCCACCGCTTGTACACCCTCCGCAGCAATTACGGCTTTGGTCTGGCTCGAGCATTGCTCCACCAATATACGCTGCAAGACTTGAGCTAAATTTTTATCCAGCTGGGTTCTCTGTTCTTCATTTACATTGCTGAATTTCTTCAATTCTGGATGTGCAGATAATGCAATAAAGGTCCATTGCAACACTGTTGTTTTATCTGCTGCCGTGGTGGATTTCACCAGACAGTTACTCAGCTGATCCACCGTTGGCCCGGCCATTGCAATTTGTGTGGTTACCATAATCGTAGTTGCCATCAAAACCGAACAACCGATTCGAGCAAAGCGATGACCCAAGATGGTAAAAATAGAGTAAAACATAAAGCAAACTTCCATTCTGAACTGCTGCCTTTTTATCATAAATTACCGGGTACAGCCTGTTATGACTCTGTAAAATCAAACTTCTTTTCAGCCTATCTCCTCCTGATAATTTTGTACGGTTTATGGCTTCGACTAAAGAAAGCAAGCTCCTTCTTAAAAATGACATCTGCTTATGCTATGGTGAATGAAAATAAAACTTTATATAAATCATATCCAAACAGAGGGAAAATCATGGCTAAACAAATCTTGATGCTGGTGGGCGACTACGCCGAAGACTACGAAACTATGGTGCCGTTCCAGTTTTTAACAGGTCTGGGCTATACCGTACATGCGGTTTGCCCGGATAAAAAAGCTGGTGATAGCATCGCCACAGCCATTCATGACTTTGAGGGCGAACAAACCTATAGTGAAAAGCGTGGTCATAACTTTGCTATTAATTATAACTTCGACTCGGTCAATACCGAAGATTATGTCGGACTGGTGATTCCGGGCGGACGTGCACCTGAATACTTACGCATGAATGCACGCGTGGTGGAAATTGTACGTGAATTTGATGCTGTTCAAAAACCGATTGCAGCCGTCTGTCACGGCGCACAGCTTTTAGCGGCTGCCGATGTGCTTAAAGGTAAAACCTGTTCTGCTTACCCTGCATGTGCAGCCGAAGTAGAACTTGCAGGTGGTTTATATGCCGATATCGCAGTCACTGAAGCAGTCACCGACGGACATCTGGTGACTGCACCGGCTTGGCCTGCCCACCCTGCTTGGATGGCACAATTTGTGAAAGCATTAGGTGCAACGATTAGCCTGTAATCCTGCCACATTCAGATTTGAAGATTTCAACATTCATGTTCTATCATCATGGATGGAACATGAATGGATGAAGATGAACAAAATCGCTTTTATTTCATCTGCCTCAACATATTTTTTGCCCCACTGTGATTATAGTTCACAGCTAAATTTTGCAAGACTCGCGTTGCTTGGGCTTTGGAATTAGAAAAACGGTTGCTATAACTGGGTACACTGGTTAAGCAACGTGCAACCAGCATCCCCGATTCAGTATAGACCCGGGTTCCCTCAGTTCCTTGCAGCTTGCCATAGTTATAAGCCCGCTGGGCATTATTACAGGCAGAGATCTGATTTTTACCACTATTTAAATCACGACGTGCAGCGACGTAAAATTTCATCTGTTGCTGTTGCGGACTTTCCACGACTTTTAGCGGCTGTGCTGCTGGCAACTCCGGAGTTAGTTTGGTTTCTTTTTTCAGATCTGCTTCTTTTTTGGCTTCAGCCTCTTTTTGAAGGGCAGATTTATTTAATGCTTTTTTATTGCCCAGATCATTGGAACTGATTTTTTTATCCGCAGCATTTGTGGTCATACTAATATTTTTATAAAACTTTTTAGCTTCATCCGCCGACATAAGTCTGGTCTGCAAGCTGACTGCCCGTGCATCCGAACCATCATTGAGTTTACGTTCAGCCACCGGTTCAATAGAGGCAATCCAGCTCTGTCCATTATTTTGTACACACTTATAGGCGCCTATGCCCTGTTTGACATTACCGGAAGCAGACAAGCGTTTTTTATCCGATGCATCCTTCACCAGAGCCATGGAACTCTTATACAGCAGCGTGAATTTACCCTGCTTGGCAGAACAGTAATTGTTTAAATATTTTCTGGGATATAAAGATTGCGTTTCTTTGTCATTCTGTTTTGCTCCCCATGAATAGACATATTCTTTGGCCTGTCCATTGGGTTGGTTGATATTTTTTTGAACGATCATTTCCTGTGCTGAAGCATAATTTTTAACAGAATCATCTGAACTCAAAGCATTAAAACTGGTACAGCCATGTAAAGTGATGCCCACTCCGCCAATCAAGATGAATGTTTTGAAATTCACGTATTAATGCTCACTGATGCTGTAACTCAAAAATATATGAAAATTGGGAAAATCACAAATATAGCACTTTGATTTTATTATTAATTCCCTTCAAGTTAAATGATAGATTTTTACCTAAAAATGCAAAATAACTGCCAATCTTTTAAAAGTTTTAGTACGAAAATCCGAATGGGATAACACTTTTTAGCCAGTTTAAAATTTTTTATGATTGGTGAAGCTTTAGTTATCCCTGAAACTATTCGGCAATTTCCATCATAAACTGATGAAAATTTAATCTTTTATATAAATAGCTAGCTGGCTTACTCAAAAGCAAAAATGAAATAGGTTATTTCACCACAGCTTCAATTAAATCAAGATCCCAGGCACCACCGGCAAAACCTTTACACATACCAGACCAGCGATCTACAGTTTGAACGAAAGCTTGTCCCTGCCAGATCCATTCGCTGATCTTCCAGCAATCACCAATACCACGACCCTTTTGCGCACTGCTGATTTCGCCTGCTGCAAAATCCGATGCAGATTCGGTCACAAAGCTGGCTTTGCCTGTTAAAGATTGATTCATTACCCAAGCCCCATAGCCTTCATTGTAGGCTCCGCGCCAGCATAGAGTGGTAGCTAGAATTTTGTTATTGTTAAGCTTATAGAGTTCAATCGCTTGTGGTTTGGCACCCTCTCCATCATAAATGCCTTCACAAAATTCAGCTACATCTGACTGTGTCGGCCGGGCAGCCATGAGTAACTTATGCAGGTTTTGGTACTGTCTGCTATTGGGCTGTAGTGTTAAATAAGGTTTTGCTGCGGTTTTTACTTTATTGACCACTAATTTGGGCTGTGCTGCTAATACTTTCGACTCATCTGCAGTGCCGGGTTTGACCAAAGCACCTACCGTACCCATACGTTGTTGAAAATCATCCATTTTCAATAATGAAGCCGTCATGCCTGCATCAGAAACCTGCCAGGTGTAATAGGCATTTTTAAATACGATATTGGCTTTTTTCCGGGTCTGTTGTAACAGTGCATTGAGCTGTTTGCTATTTAGCGCTCCTGTGAGCAGTTGCTCTGAAATGTTAATCCTGACTCGGCCATAATCCTGATGATTGATAAAAAAGTTTAAATTATTCAGTTTCTTGTTATCTAAAGCTTGATCAAAACTGGATAAGGCAAATGTCCCTTGTACGGTTTGTTTTGCTCCAGCTTTACGGGTCAACAAGATTGTGGCGGGCATGCTTTGCAGATAATCATCCTGATAGCCTGCTGCCCGACAGGTGCCGGTATTACTGCAATACACTTCCCAATCCTGATGAGAAAAAGACATGCCTTGAATTTCTTTGGCAAATGTTAGAGGACTGGTCACGGCCAGACAGCAAAGCGAAGTCCATGCATAAAACCTTTTCATTTTTTTCTGACCCTTTCCCTTTTTAATTACTATACTTCAGCATTTTCATGATTGTTAAATATAAAGCATTATAAAAAAACCCGCATTATGCGGGTTCTGTTGCTCAATTTGAGTATACCTTATTTATGCAAAGTCGATTCAAATGCCCGTAAACGCTTATAAATCGAGAGCAGTTCAATAATGGTCGGCCAAGACTCAATTAAGTACTGGAATGACTCGCGCACCTTGCCGAAGACATTGGCAATCTGCATCATGAGACCTAAAGTAATCGCCCCTGCGGCAATACTTGGAAACAGCACAAACAAGCCATACAGATTGTCCAGTTGCATGTACCAGATGCGTACCATGTTGAAATAGGCATAATGGAAATACAGGCGGAAATAATTAAAACGCACGCGGCTGAACAGTTCTTTTAAGGTGAGCGGATCGGCACGATCGGCATAATCTTCACCATAAACCAGCTCTTTGCGGTAAGCAGCTTCAACTTTCTGGTTGTTAAATTCCAGACCCGGCAATTTATAACCTACCAGCATCAACACCACAGTACCCAGCACCGCCCAGCTGATGGCAGCCCAGACCAGTGCATAAGGAATTTCACCAATCACCGGGAGCTGTTTCACATGCGATGATAACTGTAACAACACCGGTAAAAATGCCATGAGCGTCATCAGGGCCTGAATGAAACTCACCCCTAAACTTTCGGTGGTTTTGGCAAAACGCATGGTATCTTCCTGAATACGCTGCGAAGCCCCTTCAATATAACGTAACTGTTCCCAATGCGCGGTGTAATAGTCATTCATCGCCGTACGCCACCGGAAGATATAATGGCTGACAAAGAACAGGTTAAACACAGCAATCGTCACATAGACCATGGCGACATACAGGAAGGTCAGGGTTTCACTATAAAGTAAATTGACATCTCCGCCACCACTGCTCAGCATTTTCTGAATCAGGTCATAAAATGGGCTGTACCAGGCATTCACCACGACATTGACCTGCACCGCAAACCAGATATTGAACAGGATAAAAGCCGAGCCCCAGACCGACCAGCCCTGCCATGGATTGCTGGATTTAAAGCGCCAGAACAGCGCAAAAATAACGGTAGAAACGATGAACCACAGATAGAACCATAAAAATGAAGGTGCCCAAAAACGGCTTACGCCAACAGGTAATTCTGCAGTGGCATAACCCGGTGCAAAGCCTAAAAATGTTCCCCAGCCACTTCCACCGGAATACCACAATGCAATATTGATGACAAACCAGAGTACCAACGATGAAAAGAACCACTTTGGATTAGGAAAAAAAGATTTAAACATCAGTTAGGGTTATTCCTTTATTTTTAGTTTCAAACTTGCCAATCAACCACCCGAACCATTTAGGCTGGATGGATGAAGCGGCTATTATTCTCGTCTTTCCATCTTTGTAGCAACTTATAGACTGTTTGTGAAATGTTTTTTCAGGTGAATTCATTTTCTTTGAATGATGCCTCTTATAATCAAGTTGTATGCTTCATTCGCCCTGTGATGAGGTTTTTATCACGCCAGTTCAGCCTAAAATCTGCTGCATATCGCATCCAATGCAGCAGAGGTGACTTTTAGTTAGATTTTTCCCCAGCATAGCCGGGACAAATTAAAATTTGCTTAAAAATAATCCAACCATTAAATCCCTATAAACTTTATGGAAATATTTGAAAAACCGGAGCTAAATCAAAATATAAGTTTTAATTTTATCTCAATTTAATATACAATATGTGAACTATATCGTATTTTTCATCCGTTTGTTTTTGGATTTAGTTCTCTAAACTGATAGGATTGATTAAATATTTACCAATTTATGATACTATTAACCTAATTTATAACATAAAGGGGGAAGTGCTATGGAAAGATTAGCGATCGAATTATTAAAACCTGTGACCTTAGAAAAAGAGAACTGCAGTCCTCTGGTTTTTGAACAAGGCACCATCTTAAAAGTCGTTATGCAAACACCGACCAGCCTGCTGGTATCAGACGATACCGACTTTAACTTCACGGTTTCTTTGCAAGATGAAAATAAAGTCTGGCGTGAACTATAATAGTGATTTAGAAAATTTGGCTACGGAATCCTCAACTTTGCTATAACTCCCCTAAACTCAAGTTCGAGAATTTCGATGTGCCATAAACAACAATAAAATTTGGCTGAACAGCACCCCTGCTGATCAAAACCATAGAAAAGAGATACATACTTTATCTGTTGTGAACATTAAAAGTTCCCTCTATCTCCAGCCCATTAAGTATATAAGCTCCCCCAAACCTAGCGGCTTTAAGCCGAATATGGTTTAGATCAGCTTGTTCAATACTTAAGCGTTCCCATAAAACTCAGCGCAGAAAACAGCCAGATAAACAAAACAAAACTGCGTCCCTGATTAAAATGATTCAGATCGGTACCATGCAGAATGTTATGCCGGGTCATGCTCACGGTTGAACTGCTATCCTTTTTATAAGCGGCAAGTTCAGCAAAGTACGGATTCATTTCAGTCGCAATTTTAGATTTGTGCCACAAGCTTTTTATTTCATTGCCCTTTAAGCCTGGAACAATTTTATAAACATCCACAAACCTGGTTGCATTTTGTTTTAAAAAACCCGCCTCAATCAGGACATCGGTCAAGATGCCTTCTAGTTGTGCGTAAACATTTGGAATGCAACCACTATAGAAGCCGAGTTTGTACATTTTAAAACTTTCAAGCAACACAAGACGGCGCTTCGCTTTGATATTTTCATCAATCTCTAAAGCGTCAAAAGCTTTAAGTATTTCGGTTTGGAAATGTTCGCTGTTAATAATGTCGAGTAAATTAAATTGTTCTAAATCTTCAAACTGGTGAATAGCAGGCCAAAAGTGCATCAGGTTTAAGGCATCATTGGCAACTTTCGCCCCAATCGGTTGATCAAGTTCATCTGCCAAGACTTGGAAGTAGGCATCTTGCTCTGCCAAGCCCAATAGGGTGTTGATTAAAAGTGCATGCTCATCTGCCGAGATCTCTTCAAGATATTGCTCAGCCTCTTTTAAAATCTGACTGCCCAATTGTTTTTGACTCGCAGTATTTTGTTTAATACGGGTAACGGGTTGGTCGAAATCGAAATCATCTTCGTCAATCATGATCTTTACTCTGGGCACATTGCTTTAAGTGCCCATTATCACAGGTATTCAATACAGCAGATAGCGCTATAAAATAAATACTGATCTTGATTGAATCCCCATTGAGATTCAATCAAGGTCATACACGCTCAATAACAGTTTGCCTGATTTAGACATTGCCCAATATGCAGATGCAGCTTGTTTTAATGGCATCTGAACAATCTTAAATTTTTCGGCCGCTCTCCCCCCTTCAACCCTGGCCTGACTGAAGTATCTTTAAAGCTCAAACCATTATTGATGATTTTTATTTTGGTCAGGCTTGTTTTGCTCAGATTGATCGGTTTTATCTTGATCCTGCTTTTTCGGCTCACCTGACTGAGATTGATCTTCACCTTTCATTTTACTCATTGTGTCTGTCGCCATCTGTCTCAGTTCTCCCAGTTTGACAGAGGCTTCATTGACCAACTCCGTAATCTTCTGTTTGGTGTCTTCAAACTTATGCAAGGCCTCATCTTTGAAATGTGCCATACGGTCCTGCTGATCTGACTGATTTGCCGATTTATCTTTCGATGTATAATCCGCTTTCGCCTTTTTCGTGTCACCAGAACCCTGTTCACCAGTTTGCTGACTGTCTGACTTGCCATTTTTTAGCTCATTCAGAATCTTTTCGGCTTTTTTCAGTAGATCCTCACCAATGGCGATTGCCTTGGCTTTTAAGTCATCCATCTTAATAGTTTCAGTTTTATTATCCGACTTGCCAGACTGAGCTTCTTTAGAATTATCTTCTTGCTCTGCATGTTCGCCATTGGGCTGAGCACCTTGCTTCAGTGCAGACTTTTCATCAGTATTGTTGTTGTGGGCTTCTAAAACGTCCTGATGTTCCTGCTTGTGCTGTTTATCAATTTCATTCTGCTTTTGCTCTTTTTCCAATTGCTCATTCAGTTGTTGTGTATGTGGTTCTTTATCCTGGTTTTGCTTTGAAGTAGAAGTACTTGTCTGGTTATTCTGAGTCATGATTACCCTCCTGAGGTGTCATAAAATGATCAGACAATTTTTTAGCACAAAGCATGCAATCCAGCGGACGAATTAAGCAAACTGCAACAAAGCCTGTACATGTTGTTGCTATTGATTAGAGAAAGTAGCGTCAACCTAGCTCGATCAATTATTTAATATTCGCTCATCGGATGATATCGAATTTTATATTTGAATATTCAAGTTGTTTTATTCATTGCGCTTCAGCTAAAGCATTTCTTTGTAATCCCCTCTGCATCATGTAAAATTATGACCCATTGCATAAAATACGAATGAGAGAGTCATATCCGTGCGTAATATCCTAGTCACTAACGCCCTTCCATACGCCAATGGTCCGATCCATATGGGTCACTTACTCGGTTATATCCAGGCAGATATCTGGGTTCGTGCCATGCGTGCAATGGGTCATAACGTGACTTATGTCTGCGCGGACGATGCTCACGGCACAGCGATCATGCTGCGTGCTGAAGCGAATGGCATTACTCCGGAACAGCAAATTGCCAATGTACAAAAAGAACATGAGCGTGACTTTGCCGGTTTTAAAGTGGACTTCGACCACTACGACTCAACCAACAGCACTGAAAACCAGGCTCGTGCATCTGAGATTTATATCAAGAACCGTGAAGCCGGCAACATTGCCGTTCGCCCTGTTACACAATTGTTTGACCCTGAAAAAGGCATGTTCCTGTCTGACCGTTTTATTAAAGGCACCTGCCCGAAATGTAAAGCGGAAGATCAATACGGTGACTCATGCGAAGTGTGTGGTACAACCTACAATGCGACTGAACTGCTCAATCCAAAATCGACATTGAGCGGTGCGACGCCTGTCGAAAAATCTTCAGATCACTACTTCTTTAAACTGCCAAATTTTGGTGAATACCTGCAAAAATGGACCCGTGACGAAGGTCGTTTACCTGTGTCGATTGCCAACAAGTTAGATGAATGGTTTGAAGCAGGTTTGTCAGATTGGGATATTTCCCGTGATGCGCCTTACTTCGGTTTTGAAATTCCAGATGCACCAAACAAATACTTCTACGTTTGGGTAGACGCACCGATCGGCTATATGTCGAGCTTTGAAAATTACATCAAGACCAAACGTCCTGACCTAAGCTTTGACGATTACTGGAAAAAAGATTCTGAAAATGAGGTGTATCACTTCATTGGTAAAGACATCGTTTACTTCCACGCATTGTTCTGGCCTGCGATGCTGGAAGGCGCAAACTACCGCACGCCAACAAGCTTATTCGTCAACGGTTTCTTGACAGTGAATGGTCAGAAGATGTCGAAATCTCGTGGGACATTCATTAAAGCTGAAACGTATTTAGAGCATTTGAACCCTGAATATTTACGTTACTACTTCGCATCTAAACTTTCGGACAAAGTTGAAGATTCCGACTTGAATCTTGAAGATTTCGTTCAGAAAGTCAACTCTGACTTGGTCGGTAAAGTGGTGAATATTGCCAGTCGCTGTGCGAAATTCATTAACACCAAGTTTGACAATAAATTGTCTGCAACATGTGCAGAACCTGAATTGGTACAAAGCTTTATTGATGCCGGTGATTCAATTGCCAAAGCTTATGAAGACCGTGAGTTTTCAGCAGCAATCCGTGAAATCATGGCATTGGCTGATAAAGCCAACCAATACATTGATGAGAAAAAGCCTTGGGCGCTTGCGAAGATTGAAGGTGAAGAACAGCAAGTTCACGATGTATGTTCTGTCGGTATTAACCTGTTCCGTCAATTGGCGGTTTACCTAGCACCTGTACTTCCAACTTTGGCTGAACAAGTTCAAGCTTTCTTACAGTTAGACAGCTTCAACTTTGAATCACGTAAAACTGTATTAGTGGCTCATGAAATTGCGCTGTTCCAGCCATTGATGCAACGTGTAGATCCGAAAGCTGTGGCTGCAATGGTTGATGCATCTAAAGATTCTTTAGCTGCTCCTGCTGAAGCACCAAAAGCGGAAAAGAAAAAAGAGAAAGCTAAAGAGAAGAAAGCTGAAGCTAAAGTGGGCGAAGCTGAAATGATTGGCATTGAAGACTTTATGAAAGTTGACCTACGTGTGGCTGAAGTTTTAGAGGCTGCAACGGTTGAAGGTTCTGACAAGCTGCTTCAATTGACTTTAAATGTAGGTGAAGCTGAGCCACGTAACGTATTCAGCGGTATTCGTGAGTTCTATAAACCAGAAGACCTTAAAGGCAAATTGGTGGTGATGGTTGCGAACCTTGCACCACGTAA
The DNA here is from genome assembly GCF_013420235.1 of Acinetobacter sp. YH01022. Lineage (NCBI taxonomy): Bacteria > Pseudomonadati > Pseudomonadota > Gammaproteobacteria > Moraxellales > Moraxellaceae > Acinetobacter > Acinetobacter sp. YH01022. Next base: position 12,075 of record NZ_VOYP01000015.1, read on the forward strand.
GATGCGTTTTGGTATTTCTAACGGTATGGTACTTGCTGCGGGTAATGGCGACGGCGTTTGGGTGATTTCACCTGAAACTGGTGCTAAACCGGGTGATAAAGTGTCTTAAGATTTTAAATCTAAGATAGAAAAAGCCTCTACGTTGTAGGGGCTTTTTTTCGTCAAAATATTATTTCTTTAAGATAGGATCACAAATCATAGGTATAAAACTGTATTTATCATCTTTTTTAGTTACAAGTATAATTTCATCACTTGAAACTGTTATTACCTTACTATCGGTTGGAGTAATACATCTTGAAAACTTCTTTGCTTCAAAGTCATAAATATACGATTGAGCCTTTTCAGATATGAAGTTTGAATATATATCTTTATATTTATCTCCAAAGGTAAATAAAAGCATAAAGATAAAAGGATATATTAAAAATCTAGCAGCACAGCTCCATCCAGAATAGTTTTCCTTTAAATCACCTCTTTCTTTAGCCAAAATTACATATGCGAAATAAAATTGACTTAGAAATATAAGTAGTAGAAATACAATAAAGGTGACTAAAACAAATACTATTGGAATTATCATTATGGCCACAAAATTTGTGACTCTATTTAATCCATTTGATTCATATCCAACAATGTGATTAACAAGTTGATCTGCAAAACCATATGTAATGTTTGTTAATAATGCATATATAGCAACAAGAACAACTTTACCTAATATTGTTCCCCAAGCTTTATGATAAAAGTATAAAAAATCAGATGTTATGCCTCCAGCCCAGCATATACATAAAAGAAATAAGCTACTATTGAACAAATCTTGGAAGGGTGTTAAATACCAAAATAAAGTATTTAAAGCCAATACACAGCCAATCAAATAGAATTTTTGACTTCTATTTAATTGCTGATAAACAACCCCAATTTTTTGTTGTACTTGAGTAAGCATTCTTAAATACCTTCATATTTTTTTGCTTAGTATGAAGATAGAAGCAATAATTTAAATATATTTTGATCAAATATGCGTCTTAATTTGTCGTTCAAAATTTATAGTTATTATGATAAAAAATATCCATCAACTTAAAACTTATAAAACTCTATGAAAACTTTAAAACCCCTACTCCTAGCATTGGCTCTCAGCACTACAGCCATCACCACCCAAGCGGCTGAATCAACCACCCTCTCAGCACCAAAACAAGTCGCTGGCTACTACCATCACCAAATCGGTAATACCCAAATCATCGCCCTACTTGATGGTACAAACTACTTAAGCCCATCCATGTTTACAGGCTTAAGCGACAGCGAAAAAACTGAAATTTTAAAAAAATACTATGCTGACCAAGCCAAAGGTATTCAAACCTCAGTCAATGCCTTTCTCATCAATACAGGCAAGCAACTGCTGATGGTCGATAGCGGTGCAGCTAGCTGCTTTGGTACACATCTTGGTTCTATCTATAACAACCTCAAAGCATCAGGCTATAAGCCTGAACAAGTGAACGAGATTTTCCTCACCCACTTACACCCTGACCACGTGTGCGGCATTTCCAACAATGGCGTGGCGAATTATCCAAATGCAACCTTGCATATTGCCAAAACCGAATATGACTACTGGCTGAATCCAAATACTTTGAAGAAACTGTCAAAAGAAAAACAAGCAGGCTTTCTGGGTACAGTGGAGAAAATTAAAGCGGCCTTGGCTCCATATGAAAAAGCAAAAAAGGTTAAAGTCTTTTCTGATAAATCATTGGCTTTTGGCAGTATCGAATTCAAACCCTCCTTTGGTCATACCCCGGGACATTACAGCTTTAAACTCAAAGCCGATGGTCAGGAAGTCGTATTTATTGGCGACATCGTGCATTCGCATACCCTTCAGTTTGACCGTCCTGAAACCGCCATTGAATTTGATGTTGATCCCAAAGCAGCGGTACAGACACGTCTGAAACACTTTGTAGAATATGCCAAAGAAGGTCAGCTCATTGCAGCACCGCATTTACCTTTCCCGGGTTTAGGTCATATTTACTCTAAAGACGGTAAGAGTTATCAGTGGATTCCAGTATATTTTAAAGATTGATAAAAGATGAATAAAAATAATCCCCTCGCTTGAGGGGATTTTTGAGTTTATCTGCGTTTCAATTGTTCGCTGAACTTAAAATTGAATTTGATATTTCATCGGCAACAAAACGTTTACGTCCAGTCTGTTTGGCTTTAAACAGGTTTTTATCGACCATATTTAAAAAGTGTATTTTGTCATCTTTCTCTGTCGGACAAATACATTTCACCCCCAGACTTAAACTGACATTTTCTGAAATAGGAGATGCCCGATGGGGTAGATTTGCCTGATCGATCATACGAAGTATATTGTTTGCAATTTGAATCGCACCCTCTAAATCCGTTTCTGGCAATACAATCGCAAATTCCTCACCACCATAACGTGCCACCAGGTCGCGTGGACGTACACAGCAACTTTCCAACATCTGTGCAATCTGCTTGATACAGGCATCGCCAATAATATGCCCATTAAAATCATTGTATTGTTTAAAGAAATCGATATCGATCAAAATGACCGACAGTGGCTTTTGTTCACGTATTGCGTTGTTCCATTCACGTGAATAAAAATCATCAAATAAGCGTCGGTTGGCAATTTCAGTTAAACCATCTTTATAGGAAAATTCTTCCAGCTTGCGGTGCAATGCTTTTAGTTCCTCTTCCTTTTTCTTACGTTCAGAAATATCAAACATAAAACCGACTAAACGTTCAACTTCACCATTTTCCTTGCGTACCACATGAACTACATCACGAATCCAGCAATATCCACCGCTTGCCTTTAAGGCACGATAATCCGCTTCATGATCTATGCCGGCAATAGATTGCGACACACAATAATTAAGGACATGATCACGATCATCCCGGTGCATACGGTCTGCCCAGTCCTGCACCGATTTCCAGGAATCCTGTTCCCAGCCCAGTAACTTTTCAATTTGAGGGCCAATATAACTAAACTGTTTGGTGGCCCAGTCTATGCTCCAGGGTATGGCCAAAGTCGACTCTAATAATGTTTTATAAAACATGTCATTCGACAATTGCTGCTCATCAAACGGATTTTTCGGCATAGGACTACTCTAATTTGAATGGGCAAAAAAATATCTTCGCATGTTCTGGTTTTAGCATACAGGACATTTCAATACGCTCTTGATAATTAACCCGCTTGAAGCAGGTTCCCCAATAAAAGCTGCTTTTCACCACTAAACATTTTTACATTTCAAAATGATTATTTATTCTACAATTTCTCTCCAAAAAAAGTATATCCTTCAGATCGTTTAATATATTTTAAAAAGTAGTCAAAAATTTCTTATCCGAAATATCTCCTATAAATTTTCTAAAATATGCAGAATTCATTATGTTTAGATCAAAGAGCGAATAAGATTGTCTAGATTGCAGTCCAAACCTTGCACCTACCTAGCGACCTTCATATTCAACAAATTGTTTTGACCGGAAATTTGGTAAAGTAAAATATTTTGCTGAAACAAAAATTTAAATATTTTAATTCTAAAGACTTACTTTAATTTCAATGGTTCTTTCTATAATCAATGACAGAATCAACTACATCATTTATGGTAATTTATAGCCTCATCATACATTGTGATTTGGGGCGTTACATGGCTGTTCATTTTTTTCATACATCAGACTGGCACTTAGGACAATTCTTTTATAACCACTCCCGCCAGTATGAACATGAACAGTTTTTAAACTGGTTACTTCAACAAATCCAGCAGAAACAGCCCCATGCCTTACTGATCGCCGGTGATATTTTTGATGTCATCAACCCTGCATCTAGCGCACAAAAACAGCTTTATCAATTCCTAGCCGATGCACATGAACTTGCCCCGCATATGCAAACGCTAATGATTGCCGGTAATCATGACTCAGGATATCGCATTGAACAGGTCGAACCTTTACTGGAAAAATATAATGCTAAAACGGTGGGAGTGATTCATAAAAATGCGGCAGGCCAGATTGATTTAGACCGTTTGCTGCTGCCTATTTACGATCAGCAAAAACAGATTGTGGCCTGGTGTCTGGCACTACCGTTTTTACGTCCAGCAGAAATTACCGGTGTGAATGAACACACCAGTAATAGCCAAAATGCGATTGCCTACTTGCACCAGCAACTGATTGCAGAAGCTAAAAAACGTAAAACGGATAATCAGGCGCTTATTCTGATGTCACATGCGCATATGCAAGGCTGTGAAACGTCCGATTCGGAACGCCCGATTATTATTGGCAATGAAGAAACCTTATCGACTGCATTATTTGATGACTGCATCGATTATGTCGCACTGGGGCATTTGCATAAACCACAAAAAGTTCAGCATCCACACATCCGTTATAGTGGCTCCCCTATCCCATTGTCTTTTAGTGAGATTCACTATAAGCATCAGATTGTAGAGGTACAAATTGATCCGCTAAAGCAGGATGAATCATGCTTTCAGTTTGAAGCGATTGCCATTCCGCGCTGTATTCAGTTGCATAAAATTCGTGGCGAGCTGAATGAGGTAATGCAAAAACTCAAAACCTTGCCCGAAGGTGAAATTGAACAGATTGATCAGCGTGAATATGTCGATATTGAATATCACACCCTGACGCCGCCCTTGCCCAATTTAAGACAACAATTTGAAGAAGCGCTGCCTAAAAATCGCTATCGTCTGGTACGAATTTCACGGCAATATTTATCTGTGGAAAATGACAGTACAACAATTACAAAAATTTGTCTGGAACCACCAACACCGGAAAAACTGTTTCAGCAGATCTGGGAAAAACAGGGCTATAGCAATGATGAAAATGTTTTAAAAGATTTTATCAGTCTAATACACGAAGCCCAAAAATCACTTGAAGAACAACAGATACGTTAAGAACTGTCCATGAAAATTCTATCCATTCGTATAAAAAATTTAGCTTCGCTTGCAGGTGAACATTTTATTGATTTTGAAACTGAACCTTTGGCCAGTGCGGGTTTGATTTCCATCGTCGGCAAAACCGGTGCCGGGAAATCGACCATTTTGGATGCCATGTGCCTGGCACTGTTCAACAAGATTCCACGTTTAAAAGACAGCGACGGAAAATTGCAGGATGTCGATGGTTCAGAGTTATTGACCAACTCACCTTTGACAGTTTTGCGCCGGGGCACCGCGCATGGCTTTGCCGAAGTCTGCTTTGTCGCTCAGGATCAGAAACGCTATCTTGCGCGCTGGGAACTGAAACGTTCACGTGAAAAAGCCGATGGCAAACTGCAAAGTGTGCAGCGTTATTTAACCTGCCTGACCGACGGCGTGGTGATTGCCGATAAAGCCAAAGCGGTCGATACCCATATTCATCAAATCTGCCAGCTCAGTTTTGAGCAATTTACCCGCGCAGTGTTATTGGCACAGTCGGAAGTGACGGCATTTTTAAAAGCCCGCGATAATGAACGTGGTGAACTGCTGGAATATCTGACCAATTCGAGTATTTTCGGAAAAATTGGCCAGCTGGCTTATGAAAAAACCAAACAGATTGCCAATCAGCGCAAAGAGCTCGAAAACGTTTTAGGTCATATTGAGTTGCTGTCTGAAAAGGATTTCACTGCCTACTCCTCAAAACTTCAACAACTGAACCAAGATCATCAAAAACTGGATATTGAAAAGCAAAATCTACAAAAGCAACAACAATGGTTTGAACAAAAACATAAACTTCAAACTGATATACAAACACGTCAACAATATTTGGAGGCTCAGCAACAATATCTAGATGCACTTGCTCCGCAAAAAGCACAATTGCAACAACTTGAACGTTTTTCCTCTATTCGGCCTAGCGTCATTCTGCAGAAAAATTTAAATGCTGACCTTGCAATACTTCAACCCAAATTAGAACACGTTCAGAAGCAATTCACGGTGATTGAACAACAATTCAATACTGAAAAATTGACCTTTGAAAAAATAGATAACGCGCAAAAACAGCAACATCAATTTGAAATTCAACATCAGCAAAACATTGAGATGGTTCGTGCTCGCATTGCCGATCGACGTGTTTTGGGTGATCAGTTGCTTAAAATTAAAGATGAACTAAAAAGTTTACGAGAGCAACACTCTCCTCTTGTAAATACTGAACAGCAAGTCAAAAATGAGCTTCAACAATTACAACATGATATTACACAACACACTGCACTTTTGGCTGAATCTGCACATTTCAATCCTTTGGATGATGGGCTTTCGGCACATTTGAGCCAGTTACAACGCTTTATTCAAAACTATGCTCAATTTGAAAAAAACCATGGCAATGTGAGTCAAGCGCATCAAAATGTAATGCAACAACAGCAACAGCTTGAACAACTGACGCAGCAATATGGGCAAGATGATGAACTGAATCAAAAAATTGCTGCTATACGCACTGAGCGTGAACATCATTTACAACAGCTGAATCTACTTGATGTCATACACACGCATTGGCAAAACTTCAAAAATATTAGTGCTGAAAACTGCAAGCTAGTTTCGGCACAAAATAAGCTGCAACAACAAATTGAACAGAATCATGTACAACTTCAATCTGCTGAAAAAGCCTATCAGGATCAAAAAATTGCACGTGAACAATTACAACAGATGTTGCAAAAGCAACGTTTACTCCATACTGAAAATATTGAACATTTAAGAGCGAGCCTGGTCGATGGCGAAGCATGTTTAGTTTGTGGTAGCACACATCATCCATATATACAAAATCAGGATGCACTTTCAAACGAATTGTTCAAACTGCAACAGCAACAAGAACAACAAGAACTTGAAAAAGAAAAAACGGCTTTCGAAGCATGGCAACATTTGCAAAAAATGTATGCTCAACAAATAGCATCATCGGAAGCAAATGCTCGCCAACTAGCAACACTGTCATCACGACTGCAGCCTGCTCAAACTCAGCTTGAACAACAACTTAATACGCTGAATATCCCCTTTGATTTCTCGCAAGATCATCTGGTATTAGATCAAGCCCTGGCGACAAAGGTTATTGAATTTCAACATACGCAAAAACAACTTGAAGCTACACTCAGTACGCATGAGCAATTACAAAAACAGCGTCATGCACTTCTTCAAATAATGCAACAAACCAGCCAGCAACTTTCTGTCCTAAAACAGGCTGAAGAAAATATTCAAGATGTTGTAGGTTTATTGAATGACACCCAAGGTCAAGCATGGAGTAACAATACGCTGAGTACGGCTGAACAAGTTCAAGTCATGTTACTACAGCGTCAAAACACCTTAAAACAACTGAACGATTTAAATGCTCAGCTTAATCAAAAATCGCAACAGCGCGATCAAGCTGTTCAAAATCTAAAATTTAGTCAGGAAAAAATTAAGACGACAGAAACTCGCATAGAAAACCTTACACAAGAAGGCAAACAAAATAGCGATTTAGCCATTCAAGCCATTTTTGACATGACACAAAGCAATGTTGAAAAACCACATGAATGGTTAGCGCAGTTCGATCAAAATAGACAACAATTGCACATTCAATTTAATCAAGCTCGTCAGCAGTTTGACCAAGTACGTCAAGCTTTTGAAATTGCTCAAAGCACGCTAAAAGAATATCAAACTCAGCAAACTCAATTTCAAACCCAAAAGCAAAATGTTGAACACAATATTCAACAGTGGTTAAGTCAGCATACAGATTTCAATGCGCTGTTATTGCAACAACTGAGCGAAGTTTCACATGAACAAGAACAGCAACTTAAACAGCATGTGGTCGATGTTGAACGAGCGCACTCGGATGCTCTAGCAAGTATTAAAGCCATTCAGGAACAGCTTCTACAACATATGGAACATCAACCTGAAATTGATGCTGAAACCCTATCTTCACAACTGACGACCGTTACTGAACAGCTCAAGCAATTGATTGAACAGCGGGATCAAGTGAAACTCAAAATTGAAATGCATCAACGTAATCTTGAAAAGCAAAAGCAATTTGCAGATCAAATTCAAGCCATTCAAAGTGAAGAACACCGTTGGAGTAAAATTTCAGGACTAATGGGCGATGCAAACGGCAAAAAATTCCGCGATTATGCACAGCAATATAATCTGGATATCTTGATTGAGCATGCCAACCAGCAACTGGCCATGCTCTCGCAGCGCTATACCTTAAAACGTCTGGACAACTCCTTGAGTCTGGCGATTATTGACCACGATATGGACGGTGAAACCCGTTCGGTCGCTTCGCTTTCAGGTGGAGAATCCTTCCTGACTGCACTGGCCTTATCTCTGGCGATTGCCAATATGGCATCAGGTTCCATGAAAATTGAATCTTTGTTTATTGATGAAGGCTTTGGCACGCTGGATGCCTCATCTTTATATATGGTGATGAATGCGCTGGATCAATTACAGAATCAGGGTCGTAAAGTGGTGTTGATCTCGCATATTCAGGAAATGCACGAACGCATTCCTGTACAGATTCAGGTCAAGCCCTTGGGTGCTGGTGCAAGTACCATTGAAGTGGTCGGTTAATTTAAAAGCTCATCCAATAAAGCATAAAAAACCTGGAGGATGCTCCAGGCTTTTATCAATAAGATATCTATGCCATCGGTCGCAAGGTCAGAATCTGTTCACTGCGCCCGAATGGCCCAGAAAGATCATGCAACACAGAACTGGTCAGGCCAATGCCATCTTCGCCATACTGCTGCACGGTTTCCAAGCCCAGCCACTGACCTTGCGGCAAGCGGTGCAGATGGATCTGTAAATCTAGATTCGGAAAGCCCCAACTAAAAGGTACTTCTTGACGTGGTACAACGCCATTGGCCGTATCTACCATGCCCATTAAGCGGACAAAATCAGTGGTAGGTTCACCCTCAACCATGTCATGTGGCGTTCGCAACCAAACAATGCCCTTTCCAGCACGGCGCTCATGGCTTCTTGCTTCTATCGACTGGATATACCCACCCGGCCACTGACGAATTCCTTCCCACACTGGCGCATTTTCAGGTGCATTTCCATGGGCATCTTCCAAGCCTTTAATTTCATGGCTATTTTGCGTCATCATGCGCCAGGTCCGTGCCACGATACAGCTTTTGCCCTGAGCCTGCATTTCGGACTCAATCAGCTCAATGGTTTTGCCTGGACGAATGACTTTGGTGATGATGCTAAACTCTCCAGCAGGAATCAGACCTAAAATATCTAAACTGATCCGGCCAATCCGCATACCCTGACGTGGCATAAAACGGTCTAACTCTGCACAGATAATGCCTGTTGCGGGTGCCATGTGTTGCTCGTGCTCATTCCATGCACCCTGTGCCAGCAATGTAGATTGATAATGTGCCGTAACGATACCTGTCGCATCTGTATTGCGCCCGATCAGTTGATAATATGCCGCCATACACGTCCCTATTTCCCTGGTTTAATAAATAATTTCTTATCTAAAGTAGTTGTTTAGATTGTTTTTTGTACTCAACTTTAGTGGAAAATTCAACTTTAAAAACAAAAACTGAACCCTAAGGTTCAGTTTTCAAAATCAGCAAAATGGGTGGTTCTGCGATTTATTTCGAATAATCCCGTGCTCCAAACAATGCAGTGCCGACACGGACCATGGTTGAACCTGCGGCAATAGCTTCCTGCATATCCCCCGACATTCCCATGCTTAAGGTATCCCAATCTTCAGGATGGGCATGTTCAGTTTTTACACTTTCAAACAAAGCTTTGGCATCACTAAATGCCTGCGGATTATTCGGGGCAGGAATCACCATCAGACCACGCAATTTTAAATGCGGTAACTGGCTGATCTGCTTCACCAGCTCAGCCACTGCACCCGGTTGGCAGCCATCTTTGGTGTCTTGTGCATCAATATTGACCTGCAAACAAATATTCAGTGGCACCTGATTCGCCTCACGCTGACTCGACAAGCGCTCTGCAATAATCAAACGGTCTACTCCATGCACCCAGGCAAACTTTTCTGCCAGATGCTTGGTCTTGTTGCGCTGCACATGACCAATAAAATGCCATTCAATATCCAGATCACTTAAAGCCTCAATTTTATCTAAAGCTTCCTGTAAATAATTTTCTCCAAATGCACGTTGTCCAGTTTGGTACATCTCGCGCAAAGACTCACCTGGATGGGTCTTTGAAACAGCCAGCAACTGCACACTTTCTACATTGCGCCGGGCGTGTTTACAGGCATCTTCTATTTGCTGTATAACTTGATTTCGTGACTGTTGAAGACTATTCATTGACGAGGTTCTCATTTCATTCATCTTTTTTGGGCTTCCCTTACAACTAACTGTTGGTTAAGTTTTGGGAAAGCCTTATTATTCTATCAAAATAAATAACATTTAAATGAACTCGGGGAAATTATGGATATCACTGAACTTTTAGCGTTTTCAGCTAAAAACGGGGCATCAGATTTACACTTGTCTGCGGGGATGCCGCCACTGATCCGTGTCGATGGTGAAGTTCGCCGTATTAATCTGCCTGCTTTAGAACATAAAGAAGTACACAAACTTGTGTATGACATTATGAATGATAAACAGCGTCGTGATTTTGAAGAAAAGCTAGAAACAGACTTTTCCTTTGAAGTTCCAGGTGTAGCCCGTTTCCGTGTGAATGCATTTAACCAGAACCGTGGTGCAGGTGCCGTGTTCCGTACCATTCCTTCAAAAGTACTGACCATTGAAGATCTGGGTATGGGTCAGATCTTTAAAGATATCTGTAATTACCCGCGCGGTATCGTACTGGTGACCGGACCTACAGGTTCAGGTAAATCTACTACGCTGGCGGCCATGATCGACTATATTAATGATCAGCGTTATGACCATATCCTGACTGTAGAAGACCCGATCGAATTTGTACACGAATCTAAAAAATGCCTGGTCAACCAGCGTGAAGTACATCGCGATACCCACGGCTTTAATGAAGCTCTTCGTTCAGCACTGCGTGAAGACCCGGATATTATTCTGGTTGGTGAGATGCGTGACCTTGAAACCATCCGTTTGGCATTGACTGCCGCTGAAACTGGTCACTTGGTCTTCGGTACGCTACATACCACCTCTGCAGCAAAAACCATTGACCGTGTGATTGACGTATTCCCGGCCGAAGAAAAAGACATGGTACGTGCCATGTTGTCTGAATCCTTACAAGCCGTGATCTCGCAAACCCTGCTGAAGAAAAATGGTGGTGGTCGTGTCGCTGCACATGAAATCATGATCGGTATTCCAGCCATCCGTAACCTGATCCGTGAAAACAAAGTGGCGCAAATGTATTCTGCCATTCAAACCGGTGCCAACTACGGCATGACCACGCTTGATCAAAGTTTAAAAACCCTAGTTGCAAAAGGTGTGATCAGTGCGCAAACTGCCCGCACCATGGCAAAACAGCCAGAATCATTCTTATAATTTGAAAACGGATTGGGGTTCTTATTATGGATTTTAATGACTTACTGAATTTGATGATTCAACAGAAGGCATCGGACTTGTTTATTACGGCCGATGTTGAACCATCCATGAAAATTAATGGTCAGATTGTGCCCATCGCCAAAACCAAGCTGACTGGTGAAATTGTGGGACAGCTTTTAAACTCGATTATGAGTGATAAGCAACGTAAAGAATTTGCCGAAACACGCGAATGTAACTTCGCGATCAACAACCGCGACAAAACTGCCCGTTTCCGTGTCAGCGCATTTCAACAGCGCGATCAGCCGGGTATGGTTTTACGTCGTATTGAAACTGTAATTCCAACCATAGATGACCTCAAGTTACCGCCCATTTTAAAAGAACTGGCGATGAACAAACGTGGCATCATCATTTTTGTCGGTGCGACAGGTACAGGTAAATCGACCTCTTTGGCTTCCATTATTGGTTATCGTAACCAGAATTCCAAAGGTCATATCATTACCATTGAAGACCCGATTGAATTTATCCATGAACATGCAGGCTGTATCATTACCCAGCGTGAAGTGGGCATCGATACTGACTCTTTTGAAGTAGCCTTGAAAAACACACTGCGTCAGGCACCAGACGTGATCCTGATTGGTGAGATCCGTTCACGCGAAACTATGGATTATGCGATTGCCTTTGCCGAAACCGGCCATCTGGTCTTTGCCACCCTGCATGCTAACAACGCCAACCAGGCACTAGACCGGATTATTCACTTCTTTGAAGCAGACCGGCATAACCAGTTGTTTATGGATTTGTCTTTAAACATGAAAGCGATTGTGGCCCAGCAACTGATTCCAACGCTGGATGGCACTGGACGCCGTGCTGCAATTGAAATTCTGATCAACTCGCCTTTAATTTCAGACCTGATCCGTAAAGGTGATGTGCATGAAATTAAAGACCTGATGAAACGTTCACGTGAACTGGGTATGCAAACCTTTGACCAGGCCCTGTTTGACTTGTACAAAGCCAAGCAAATTAGCTATAAAGATGCGCTTAAGCATGCCGACTCACCAAACGATCTGCGCTTGCAAATCAAGTTGTCGGAAGAAGGTGGCGATCGCTTAATGCGCGCCAGTTCGAATATTACTTTCGATGGTCAGGCTTAAGGCCCAGATTAAGATGCAAAAAAAACAGGCTTCAAATAAAGCCTGTTTTTTAACTGATTCCAAGTCAGTATTATTTTTTACGTAATGCGTCCTGGCATTCCGCTGCATCACAATAACCATACAGATTTAGAGAGTGACCAGTTAAAGTAAAGCCAAATTTTTCAGCTACTTCATGTTGTTCATGTTCAATCACGTCATTGGTGAATTCGACCACTTTATTACAATTTTGGCAAACAATATGATCATGATGATCTTCTTGCATAATTTCAAAAACTGAATGATTATTTTCAAAATGATGACGCTGGATAATACCTGCAGCTTCAAACTGTGTTAACACTCGATACACAGTTGCTAAACCGACATCTTCACCCTGTTCAAGTAAAGTCTTATAAATATCTTCTGCGCTTAAATGATGTTGTCTTGAATTTTCTAATAATTCTAATATTTTTATTCGTGGAAGCGTAACTTTAAGTCCAGCTTTGCGTAAATCTTGATTTGAAATAGGCATGTAAAAGGGTCTCTCAACAAATTTAAAGTTGGAATATGCAACAAAGTTAAGATGCAGTATGATCTATCCGTGGATCAAATGCATCATAATTAATTTGGGATAGTGTAGCAAAATGCAAAAAATCATGTTGACGTTATTCGTCACTTCACTGCTCGCAGGCTGTTCGACCTTGGGCGTTTATAAAGTTGATATTCCTCAAGGAACACCATTAACTCAAGCACAAGCATCAAAAATTCAAGTCGGTATGAGCCACCAACAAGTTCGCTTTTTGCTAGGCAGTCCAACGGTCACAGATCCAATGAATCCTTTACGTTGGGACTATATCTACAACTACATCCCAGGAACTTATGCTAAAAAAGCCAAGATTCCTGCAGCACATGGTCAACATTTAAAAATTTACTTCGATCAAACCGGTACGGTGCAAAAGATTGAAGGTCTAGAAACTATTCCAGAATCTCAACCCGGCTTACCAGGTTCAAAAGAAGCGATTTTAACTGCGCCACCACTATAGACGCTTTAAAATAAAAATAAACCCCTCATTGAGGGGTTTTTCTTATCACTTCAATTGTTTAAAGCGATTTCCACGACAATATCGCCCAACCGGGTTGGCTGCTGCACGTTTGCGTCGAATATCCTTCGGATTGATAGTTAGCGGTCGATAAATCTCGACACGGTCACCTGCTTGTAAAATATGGTGTAGATCTTTCAGGCGCACACCAAAAATTCCCAGAGCAAGCGGTTCCGCCAAATCAACCTGTACCCGAATACCACTTTGTTCAATCGCCTCTAAAGCGGTCATCCCTTGCTGAAAGGGCACCGCAATATGAAACTGTTGCTCGGGTGCTGCATAGGCGACCCAAACCTGTTGTGTCTCACTCATCAGAACAATTGCCCAATAATTGCGATTATGGCCAAAATAATCGAAACAGGTAACACCACACGAACAGCAATACGCCACAGGTTATAAAATAACTCATTGCTGAAATTCATCGCTTTACGCAGATGACTAATTTTCATGATCCATCCGGCAAAAATGGCATAGATCAGGCAAATTGCTAAACCCCAAAGCATCAGCAGGCTATTGAAAACTGGAGTGATGGCTGGAATTGCCCAGACAAATACGGCAGCTAAAATAAGCAACCATTGAATCACGATATTCAACTGACGGTGTAACAGCTGTTCACGCGCCATTTGCAATAACAAGGCCGCAGTAGTCACCACGGCAACCACAAAAGCCAAACTCGGGATTTGAGCATTGGCAGCAAAGAAACCAAAAGCAATTACCGCAAGTAACTGTGCAATCCAGATCGGCAATACTGTTTTACTTGCAGTATCTTGCTGCTGAACCGCAGGCAGACTACTCTGCCAGTACAAGCCCATACCTAAACCACTTGCTACCAGTGCCAAGACGGTAGCACTGCCCCACTCGCTAAATTCAACCGCTGTAACATGCCAAGCTGGTAAAGGGGTTCCCATAACATTGGACAGAATTAAAGCAGCAAAAACACCAATCACCGTTAAAAGCAGAATAATTTTTCGTGGTGCAAATGAAAGTAAAACTGCAACTATCGCAAGAGCAATAAATAAAAGATTAGCTGCAATTCCATTAGCGGCAAAATGCCCCAGCAATTGGCCCGCATTCGACAATATGCCGCCTGCCAGGAAAGGAATAAAGACCACGGCCAGCCAGCCAACGATACGCCATTTTTGCGAGGCATCCGCATCACGGGTCAAGCTGGACAAGGCATTTAAAGCTGTGGTTTTAGAACGCTTTGCCAAGGCAATTTCTAAATAGCAGATCGGTAAAGCCAAAATAAGCATGGTACCTAACCATAACAGCCAAAAATCAAGCTGGCGATCAAGCTGAATCCCTACAATCGGTGCTAAAGTGGCAATGATGATAAAAGATAAACAAAATGCCATCAGCGGTGATAGCCATCGTGTCATAGCATTGTCCTGCATGATGCGTTCCTAAAAAAAGTCTTTTGCTATTTTGCCTTTCTCATAAGTGAAAATCAAAAAGAAAAAGCAAACCATTATGCCTAATGATTTGCAGCGCAAGATTATTATCTTTTTTTAATTGTAGTTATCTCATTTATCTTTTATGAGAAAAACCGAGCAAACCAGTTTTTACCTTTTTTCTGTTCTTTTTCTTTAATAATGCCCATCATGTTTTGTTTTACAGCACCAACATAATCAGCATCATCGTGCTGAATATGGTTAATCAGCCATTTCGCCAGTACTTCATGCAATTCACCTTCAATCGCCTGTCCCATTTCAAAGCGATCACGATAAGATTCAATCTTTTTAATGAATAAATCATGAACACGTTTATGCGGTACGCGGTATTTATAACCCGCCTCTTCCTGCAAAGATTCTTCAAAAGTAAAATGCGACTGAGTGTAATCAATAATATTTTCAAGAATCTGTTTAATACGCGCACGGTCGGTATTTTCAACGATATCATCAATTTCATTGATGTAATCCAGAATTCGTTTATGTTGATCGTCAATCACATCGATGCCAGTATTATATTCTGGAACCCATTTCATTTTCATTACGACCACCTATCAGATATAAACGATTAATCACATAAATTCATAATATATTGATATTAAACAAATAAAAATGCACCAAAACAGTCGACTTTTAGTTTTTTTTATAAAACAAACATAACCCATTGATATATATTTAATTATGATAGAATACCTACTAAAAGGATAAAGTATTTTTTAACCAGCTTCATTAAAAAAATGCTTTATTCAGGAGTTAACATTATTTTATAAACTATATTTTTTAGAAGTCATTTTTTAATTATATTAGATAAATATAGTACGATTATATAAAAATATCCCGAAGCCAGTAAGATTAAAATCTGGCAATAAAATTTTAAAATATTTCAACCGATTATAAATAATAAAGTCAGATATTTATCTAATAAATATCTGACACTAAAGTTTTATCTGAAATTGCAATCAATATTGATCGGCTTTAGTGATTCGTTTCAATGCCGGATTCAAGCGTTCACGTTCTAAACGCTCAACATGAGTCTGCTGTTTCCGAACCGGTCGGCCATCCTGAAATAAAATCATCTCTCCTGGTACAAAAGCGTTCCAGGTTTCATTTTGGGTTAAAGGTTCTGTGGTAATGACGGCGACACGATCTTCTGGAGTCGTAACCTGACTGAAATCAACTTCAACGTCCAGATCAATCAATTGTGCAGGTTTAAAAGGATATTCACGTACCAGCCAGTGCAATTTGGTAATCGCATACGTAAAGAGTGCCTGACCGTTCGACAGGCAGAAATTAAAGGTGCCATGTTCGGCTATTTTTGGAGAAACTTCAGCCAATAAATCGAACACCTGATCGAGTTTGGGTTCATGGTAACCAAACTTAAGTACCAGTTGATCTAACAAATAACAGAATGCACGCTCACTGTCGGTATTGCCAACCGGAGTAAAACGCCCCGATAAAGTTGGATTAAAGTCATGTAAATCACCATTATGGGCAAAAATCCACTGCCGTCCCCAAAGCTCACGGCTAAAGGGATGTGAATTTTCCAGATTGATTTTACCCTGGGTGGCTTTACGGATATGTGCAATCACATTGCGCGACTTAATGGGATAATTACGGATCAGTTCAGCAATCGGCGATTCAACTGCGGATTGATTATCGACAAAAAGTCGGCAGGCTTTATCTTCAAAAAAAGCAATGCCAAAACCATCACAATGGTCTGATGTAATGCCAGCACGCTGAGAAAAACCACGAAATGAGAAAGTCACATCCGTTGGCGTAGCACAATTCATTCCGAGTAACTGGCACATAATCTTGATCAAACAGCAAATACATGATTTTTCTATTTTGCATGACTGGGCAGAGGGTTGCAAATCTCAATTCACGATAGTCATCACGATTTTATGTATTAAGACAAAATTGAGATTTCAATCATCAGTCTATTGAGCGGGTCAAAATAGACGCCATAAAAAAGCCTCACAAGGAGGCTTTTTAAAATCACGGTTTAATGCTTGGCACGGTTGGTAATTAAAGTTCCTACCCCATGATCGGTAAAAATTTCCAATAAAGTGGCATGTGGAACACGGCCATCAACAATATGTGCGCTGACCACACCACCTTTGACTGCATCTAGTGCACAGCCCACTTTTGGAATCATGCCGCCATAAATCACACCGGTTTCTATTAAACGGTCCACTTCCTGGGTCGTTAAACCCGTCAGCAAGTTCTTATTTTCGTCCAGCACACCGGTGATATTGGTCAACAGAATAAGTTTTTCTGCGCCTAAAGCTTCAGCGACTTTACCTGCCACCAAATCGGCATTGATGTTATAGGTATTGCCTTCTTCATCGACACCCAGAGGTGCAATCACAGGAATGAAATCCCCTTGGGTAAACATTTCCAGAACGTCGGTTTTCACACCAACGACTTCACCCACCAGACCAAGATCAATATGCTTGACCGTGCCATCTTCAGCGGTTTTTTCCATCAATAACTTCTGGGCACGTAACAGGTTGCCATCTTTACCAGTCAAACCAATGGCACGACCACCATGCTGGTTAATCAGATTCACGATGGATTTGTTCACGCTACCGCCTAAAACCATTTCCACCACTTCCATGGTTGCAGGGTCAGTGACACGCATGCCATCAATACGGTCAGATTCGCGGCCTAACTGTTTCAAAAATGAATCGACTTGCGGACCACCACCATGCACCACAATCGGATTCAGACCGACCGTTTTCAACAATACAATGTCACGCGCGAACGAGCTTTCCAGCTCTGGGTCGGTCATTGCATTGCCACCATATTTCACAACCAGCGTTTTACCTGCAAAACGTTGAATGTACGGCAAAGCTTCAGTCAAAACTTGTGCTTTGTCGAGGCCGGTATGTTGATATGGCATTCACCTCTCCTTATTGAGCATCTAAAATGTCTTGTGCGATTTGAGGATATCGGTCACTTAACATGGAAACAAATGTATGTCGAATATCGTTTAATCTTACAGGATTATCCGCATCAAAGCGCACGGTAAAATATTCCCCGGTATTCGATGCCCGAATAATGCCAAATCCATCTTTAAAATCAAGTCGTACCCCATCAATTTTACTTAACTGGGCACCAAAATCCTGACTTTGCATTTCGACATCATGCAATACTGCTTTGGGCTCTATGTTATGCGTACTGATATAAGTATCTTCAGTGCAATAACGTTCCGGATAAGCCTTTAAGGCCTGGGATAGAGTTAAATCCGCCTGCTGACCAAGATATTCCAGTACCCGTAATGCCGCATACAAGCCATCATCATAGCCAAAACCACGCCCGTCATTAAACACATAATGACCTGCATATTCTCCACCAAATACAGCTCTGCCTTTGGACTGCGACATGTAAGTCCGTAAAAAAGAGCTTCCGGTACGAATCATTTTGGCCTGTCCGCCTAGATGACGCACAGTATTCGCCACCATGGTGGAACATTTGACATCAAAAACCACTTCATGACCAGGATGGGTTTTCAGACACATTTCTGAAAATAGCGACAACAACCGGTCTGCGGAGATCGTGGTGCCATGTTCATCAATCAACACGACCCGGTCGCCATCGCCATCCAGAGCAATACCAATATCAGCCTGCTGTTCAAGCACGGTCTGCTTTAACTCTGCCAGATTTTTCTCTTGTGACGGATCGGGTGCATGGTCAGGAAAATGGCCATTGGCTTCACAACGGATAGCGGTCAGCTCACAGCCCAGTTTTTTTAACACCAGGGCTGCACAGCGTCCAGCTGAACCATTCAGGCCATCCAGCACCACCTTAAATGGTCGCTTTAACTGGATATCGTTTAGGAGTGCCTGTTGATATTCAAGACAGTATTTCACCACAATTTCATGCTGAACCGGTTGAATTACCAGATTATGTAATAGATCAAAAGCTGCGCTCGCGCTCTGACCGACCTGTTGAATCATGTCTGGACAGGGTGGTTCGCTCTGAATAATCCATTTAATTCCATTGTCAGTTTTTGGATTATGGCTGGCTGTAATCATAATGCCATTACCGCCAAACTGACGGGCAATAAAATATAAAAGGGGTGTCGAACAACAGCCAATGATTGTGGCATGCAGTCCTTTTTCTTCACATACCCGTCTGATAATTTCTGCATATTGAGGACTGGTTAAACGTGCGTCATAGCCGATAGCCAGCTGTGTTTGCCCAGCCTTGTGATATTGCTCAACCAATCCATAGGCAGTCGCTTGTACAATTTCAGGCGTCAAAAGTGATATTTTTCCACGAATATCATAGGCACGAAAAATTTGTAGAGGAAATTTTTTATTTTTAAAATTCATGATGACATCTTCTACTTTAGAATAACCCATGAAATGAGAATTTCATGGCATGCTGGATTAGCTCAGTATTCACAACCAGTGCATCATCTGATGAAATAAGAAGATTAATATTTAAAAGCATTTCGTGTTATTAAGCAACGGTAAAAGTTTCTTACAATTTTGTTTTAAAAATACTTTATTTGATTGAAAAATAAATCATTTGTGAAATTAGAAAACAAAAGTATTCAAATAACTTTAATTTAAAACAATTATTTACAAAAACAATAAAAATATTTTTAACTGATCCATACATTAAAAATTATTTTGCATTTTAATAATATAATTCATTGTTTATTTGTACTTTTTTTATAAAAAAGCTAATTATTTTAAATAAAATCCTGTTCAAATTAAAGAAAGAAAAAAACCTGATGCCAAACAAATAATATTGTTTGGCATCAGGTTTTGTCATATTTATGCTAAATCAAACTTAGCCTTTACCCGTATGGCCAAAACCGCCTGCACCGCGTTCAGTCGCTTCAAATTCATTCACAATATCAAACTGCGCCTGGACAACAGGAACAAGTACATATTGTGCTAAACGTTCACCCGGTTGCAAGGTAAATGCTGTTTGGCTACGATTCCAAACCGATACCATCAACTCGCCTTGATAATCCGAATCAATCAGGCCGACCAGATTGCCTAAAACAATCCCATGTTTATGACCCAGACCTGAACGGGGCAAAATTAAGCCAGCAAAATTTGTATCTTCAATATAAATAGCCAAACCGGTTTTCACCAATACTGTTTGACCCGGTTCAATGACAGTCGCTTCATCGACACAAGCTCGCAAGTCCAAACCTGCTGAACCCGAAGTCGCATAGGTCGGCATAGGCCACTCATTGCCTAAACGTGTATCGAGTACTTTCACTTGAACTTTCATTTGTTTTTTCCTAATTGCATAGTTTAAATGTTGCATGGTTTAAATCGTGAATTAACGTTTGATTAGCGCGCGTAAATTTTCCAGATAATGCTGGGCTTGCAATTTTGGATCAATATTACCTGCCAGTTTTTTCTTGCGACCTAGCCATTCCAGTTCATCTTGCGGCAATTCATCCAGGAATCGGCTTGGGGTCATCTGTTTCATCTGCCCGCCCGCTTTACGCTGCTCGGCCAAAGTAATCGTCAAACCTTGACGAGCACGGGTAATACCCACATACATCAAACGGCGTTCTTCTTCCACTGTTTCGGCTGCGATCGAGTTTTTATGCGGCAGAATTTCTTCTTCCAGCCCAATCAAATACACATAAGGAAACTCAAGACCTTTGGATGCATGCAAAGTCAATAAATTCACTTTATCGGTATCTTCTTCTTCCTGCTGCTGCTCCAGCATATCCAGCAGTACCATTTTACGAATCACACTTTCAATATTCTTGTCATCAACATCTTCAGCGCGGTTAATCAGGCTCTGAATGCTGCTATACAGCACTTCAATATTATCCAGCTTGGTTTTTTCCTGCGCTGGCGTTGCTGCGGATTCCTTGATGTAATCGATATAGCCTGCTTCCTGCATCATCTGGCGAATAATTGGCACAGGCTCGTCATCATCCAGCAGGTTACGGGTAAAATTACCAATAAAATCATAAAATTCAGCCAGTTGTGTAGTCGCTTTTTTCGGCATTACCATAGTCAGGCGCTGATCACCTGCCGCTGCCAGCAATGACAAATGATTCTCCTGTGCAAATAGACCTAACTTTTCTAAGGTTACAGGTCCAATGGCACGTTTCGGCGTGTTAATAATCCGTAAAAATGCACTGTCATCTTCAGGGTTAATAATCAGACGCAAATAACTCATGATGTCTTTAATTTCTGCACGAGCAAAGAAAGACTGGCCGCCAGAAAGCTTGTATGGAATCTGCATTTGACGCAGCTGTGTTTCTAAAATACGGGCCTGAAAATTACCGCGATACAAAATCGCATAATCCTTCCAGTTTTTTCCATTCATCAGCTTATGGGTGATCAGATCCTTCACTACGCGTTCAGATTCATCATCATCATTACGGCAGGTAATGACCCGAATCGCCTCACCATGGCCTTTATCCGACCAGAGTTTTTTATCAAAAATATGCGGATTATTGCCAATCACCGTATTCGCCGCTTTCAAAATACGGCTGGTGGAACGGTAATTTTGTTCTAATTTAATGACTTTTAAATTCGGAAAATCTTCCTTCAACAAAGCCATATTTTCAGGCTTTGCCCCACGCCAGGCATAAATGGACTGGTCATCATCACCTACCGCAGTAAATTGTCCCATCACACCGACCAGCAGTTTCACCAGAATATACTGTGCGGTATTGGTATCCTGATATTCATCCACCAGCAGATAACGCACCCGATTTTGCCATTTATCCCGGACTTCAGCATTTTCCTGCAACAAACGGGTCGGCATCACGATCAGGTCATCAAAATCCACCGCATTATAGGCACGCAGGTTGCGTTCATAAAGCTGATATAAATGCGCAAACTGGACATCTTCAGTGGTTTCACAGGTGGTATGTGCTTGTTCCGGTGGAATCAGGTCATTTTTCCAGTCCGAAATCATCTTCATTGCCTTGGCAATGAGTTCTTTACTTTCCGCGCCGGATAAATTATCACGGTGCATTAAATCCATCAGGATACGCTTACAATCATCGGCATCCAGAATAGAAAAATTATTTTTTAATGGGGTATGTTTGAGTTCCAATCGGAGCAAATTCAGACCAAAGGTATGGAAAGTTGAAACAGACAGACCTTTGGCTTCTTCACGAGACAATAATTTACCGACACGCTCCTTCATTTCGCGTGCTGCTTTGTTGGTAAAGGTCATGGCCGTGATCCGATGTGCCGGTATACCGCAATTCTTGACTAGATGTGCGACTTTTCGCGTAATTACCGAGGTTTTACCCGAACCTGCCCCTGCAAGTACTAACAAGGGCCCTTGAGTGTATTTCATAGCTTCAAGTTGCTTGTCATTCAGTTGACTTGCCGATGACATAGGATTTCCTCGTGTTAATTGGAGCTCGATTATAGTCATCTCCACCCAACTTGCATAACCTAAAATACAGATTTGACATTCATAAAAAAACCACCCGAAGGTGGTCTTTTCAATTCATCATGAACTTAAATGAAGAATTATTGAACCGCGTAAATGCTGATTTCTACACGACGGTTTTGTTCACGGCCTTCAGCAGTCGCATTTGATGCGATTGGGTTCGCTGAACCTTGACCTTGTGCATTAATACGTGTACGTGCCACGCCCTGACCGGCAAGATAGTTAGCTACTGATTGAGCACGCGCTTGAGATAATGGAATGTTAATCGAGTCATTACCCGTGCTGTCTGTATAACCTGTTACAAGAATACCGCTCTTGTTGTCTTCAGTCAGTGTTTGTGCAACTTTGTTCAAAGTTGCGTAGAAGTTCGGTTTGATATTCGATTTGTTGGTATCAAAAGTAATATTACCCGGCATAATCAGGCCAACAGAACCATCCGGATTACGTGTAACATCTACACCAGTACCCGCCATTTGTTGACGTAATTTTTTCTCTTTATTGTCCAGATATACACCTGTTGCACCGCCTAATACAGCACCGATTGCTGCAGCACGGTTATTTTGAGCGCTTGTATTTGCGTTACTTTTAGAAAGACCATAACCCGCAGCTGCACCCACTATTGCGCCAATTGCTGTTTTATCGTATTCCATACCGCCAATGTTGTTGCCAGTTGTTTGACAGCCTGATAGTGCCAATGCCCCTGCTACTGCTGCTGAAATGACTAGTGCACGCATCGCATGCCTCCTTCTTGTGTTTTATCGTATAGTGGAATAATGAATTAAAAAAAATCGGCATACCATTGATTTTTTGTAAATAACCCATTTATTAGTTACATTTTGTAATATTTCAGCTGAGTGTCAAGAATAACTTCAGCACAATTTCTCCATACTTGTATGAATAGACTTTTTTATTTTAAATTCTACAATTATATTGAATACTAAATAAAAACCTTCGATGATTTTCTTTTAAGGCCTTTTTTTATATGTCATCTCAAAATACCAAGCAACCGATATTAAAAAAAATATCTCGCGGGCTTACTGTCGGATCGGTCATTACTGGAAGTACTTTTTTTCATGGACCACCTGTACTCGCTTTGGGATTAACCAAACTCATTAAAAAATCACGTAAAATAGACGAAACCAACATTCAAATTACCAACAGCTGGCTCAGTGTCAATAATTGGCTGATCGACCATGTATTGCCCAACTTAAAGTGGGATATCACGATTGAGAAAGGTTTAGAGCTCAGTATGCAAGGCCGTTACCTGATGACCTGTAACCATCAAAGCTGGGTGGATACTACGGTAAATCAATATTTTGGTTTAACCCGCATGCCACTTACCCGTTTCTTTACCAAGTGGGAGCTGATCTTTATTCCTTTCGTGGGGCAAGCCTTTAAAATTTTGGGCTTCCCGATGATGAAGCGCCATAGCAAGGAACAGATTGCAAAAAATCCGGAACTTAAAACCCGTGATATGGAAGAATCGCGTAAAGCCTGCGAGCAGCTATTAAGTCAACCTTTTACCTTATTGAACTATTTGGAAGGTACGCGCTTTACGCCAGAGAAGCATACGCAGCAGCAATCACCTTATAAACATTTACTCAAACCTAAAGCGGGTGGCTTAGCCTTGGCCCTCAACATTTTAGGTGACAAAATTGATGCGCTGGTCGACATGACTATTGTTTATCCAGATGGTGTCCCAGGTTATGGCGATTTCTGGCTAGGAGAGGTCAATCGCATTGCGGTGAATTTGCGTAAAATCGATATTCCAGACTGGGTATTAGGTGGTAATTATGAAGATGATGCTGAATATCGTGAACGTTTTCAGCAATGGGTTCATGCGCTATGGACTGAGAAAGACCAACTGATTGAACGCATGCAGCAAGAATTGGCTGCGAAAGCTTAAGTACACGCAAGGAAAAAAATGAAGCAAGACGACCAGATCACATCCCCCACCTTTTCTTTTGTAAAAAAAGGTACTTGGGGATGGAAAGTCGCACTGGGCTATGACATTTTTATGATGATTCTGATCATCATCAACCTGTTCTGCCTGAGTGCCAATGCCATTCTGATGAGTGATTTTGGCGGCTGGCTGTTTGACTTTATTCATCTTCCTGAACTGTTACATTTTTACCGTAACTCATTGCGTCCCTGGGTCATCATTACCGAAAGCTGGTTTACCAGTTTTCTGGTCATTGAACTGCTGGCCCGCTGGGTAATTGCGGTCATTGGGCAACATCATAAGCGCTGGTTTTTCTTTCCCTTTATTCACTGGTACGAAATTCTCTCCATTATTCCGCAGCTGCGTTTCTTACGTTTATTACGTGCCGGGGCCATCGGCTACAACCTGCACCAGCATGGTTATAAAGTCATTCCGGACGCTTGGTATCGGCGGGCTAAATTCTATTACCACATGGTGCTTGAAGAACTCACCAGCCGTATTGTACTTACGGTCTTAGATGGCATAAAACGTGAACTCTCGACCAGTACCACACATAAAAAACTGATTGAAGATCTGGTTGCCCATCACCGTGACATGTTTGCTGCTGCCCTGGCGGATATTTTGCAAGAGTCTTTAGGCAAAGAGCTGCAGGCACAAAAAATCATGATTGCCGAAAATGTCGGCGACATTGTCAATCGTGCCATTGAAGACACCCCTGAACTGACCCAATTATTGCGCCTGATTCCGATTGTGGGGGGACGCATCGAGCAACAAATCCAGAGCATTGGACAACGTTTGGGAGAAAATATTACGCTGGGGCTGATTGAACCTTTTGCATACGGTCATAAAAATGAAAAAAATCTGGCATATTTAGAAATTTCGAATAAAATCAGTCAAATACAATTTGAAAATAATACCTATGTGGAAAACCTGGTGGAATCGGCTGTTTTTGAGAGTTTAGAAGCCATTCGCAAACAGGTAAAAGTAAAACAATGGCAACAAATCCTGGAACAGCATGATCAAGTTAAAGAATGATCATGAAATTAAAAATATTGAAAACGTGGCTAGAGAAAAGCTGCAATTTGTTCTAGCATTTGCTCTATTTACAACATCACTTCGACATAAAATTAATGAGTCAGAAGTCTTAAGGAATAATTATGGCTGATATACGGATTACAGGCAGAATGGTTAATTTTACCCGATTAACTTTTGACACCAATGATCACAATGCAATCCGCCAGCAATTGACTCAAATGCTCCAAGAAACTGCTTCTCATGGCACGCTGGTCATTATTGACAGCACGGTAGAACAGGAACTGATTGCACTGATTCAGCTATTGATCAGTCTGGACTTACAGCCGATGGGCGTGATTGACGGTATTCTTTCCGATGAAGCCCGGGCCATTCAGTTTCCTATTCTGCCCGCAGACAACAAACCTTTACAGCGTATTAAAGCGACCAAAGAACAAGTGGTTGAGGCCAAACCTGAAGTTGACTCTGCCCCAACCCACAGTGCTGAAGAAGAGCCAGTCAAACCAGCTCGTGTCATCAGCCATGTGACCTCTTATCACGATGAAATTTTGCGCACCGGTCAATGCCTGGTTCAGGATCATGGCGATATTATTCTTAACGCAGGAATCAATAGCGGCTCTGAAGTCATTGCTTCAGGAAATATACATATTTATGGTAGCGCACGTGGTAGAGTCATCGCCGGCGCAGGCGGGAATGGTGCAGCGCGTATTTTCTGTCATTCACTGGAAGCAGAACTGGTATCGATTGCAGGGACATATTGTGTGGCAGATGACATTCCACAACATGTCCTGAAAAAATCTGTCCATATTTACTTGAATGATCATCAAGAACTTGTCTTTGAAGTTCTCGAGTTTTAATGTATAAATAAACACCAAAAGCCCCATATTTAAAAAGGGGTTTGAACCATAACAGGAGTGGATTCGGTGGCGAAAATTGTTGTCGTAACATCAGGCAAAGGTGGTGTAGGTAAAACTACTACAAGTGCATCTTTTGCAACAGGTTTAGCCCTTCGTGGTCACAAAACTGTTGTGATCGATTTTGACGTGGGTTTACGTAACCTTGATTTAATTATGGGTTGTGAACGTCGCGTTGTTTATGATTTTGTGAATGTATTGAATAACGAAGCGCGTCTTCAACAAGCACTTATTCGTGACAAAGATATTGAAAATTTATATATTTTGCCTGCATCACAGACCCGTGACAAAGATGCCTTGACCGATGAAGGTGTTGCACGCGTTATGGATGAACTTTCTCAAGAGTTTGATTATATTATTTGTGATTCGCCTGCAGGGATTGAACGTGGTGCCATCATGGCCATGTATCATGCAGATGAAGCGATCATTGTGACCAACCCGGAAATTTCCTCTGTACGTGACTCTGACCGTATTATTGGTATGCTGGACAGCAAAACCAAAAAGGTAGAGCAGAACGAAGGTCGCATCCGTAAGCATCTTTGTATTACACGTTTCAACCCTGAACGTGCTGATAAACAAGAAATGTTAACCATTGACGATATTTCTAAAGATATCTTACGTGTCCCTACACTAGGTGTGATTCCTGAATGTAAGAGCGTACTGCAAGCATCTAACGAAGGTAAACCGGTTATTCTGTTTACTGAAGAAGCTGCAGGTCAGGCTTATGATGACCTTGTAGCGCGCTTTTTGGGTGAAGAACGTCCTTACCGTCATATTGAAGTCAAACCTAAAGGCTGGTTAGCAAGACTATTTGGAGCGTAAGAAATGGCAGGATTCTGGAGTAAACTTTTTAGTAGTGAGGATAAACCATCAAGTGCACAGACTGCTAAAGATCGCTTAAAAGTCATTGTCGCCTCTGAACAGGGTCTAGGCAAACGCTTAAGTCAGGAAAAGATTGACCTCATGAAGAAAGAAATCATGCAGGTGGTCAACCGCTATGTCCGTGGTGTAGATGAACAACACATTCAAATGTCGGTTCGTTCTGAAGCCAATATTGAAATGTTAGAAATGAATATCAATTTGCCTGAAGAGCGATAATCTGATTTTTGATTAGTCAAGCAAATTGAATCAAGGCAAAATATGAGCCTGAACAAAGCACTGCTTTGTTCAGGCGCAAGACGAGAAGCTGTGCTTCGAAGTGCCTGAACAATTTAGGTACTGCTTTAGTCAGCCGCAAGACGAGAAGCTGTGCTTCAAGTTGGCAGGGTCGAGCAAAACCGCTTTGTCTAGCCTCATATTTTGCCTTTTTTATTTTAATCAGTATACCAAGGAGATTGCGATGGCATTATCTCAGCCAGCAACGTTCAATGAAGAATGGTCAGATGAGCGTGTATTTGCCTACTTAACCCAGCTACCTCCTGCAGGCGTTAATGCTGATTTTCATGTGCTTTATCATGCATTCAAGCACATGCGTCCAAATGATTATGAGCGTTTACTGACTCAATTCGTTGCCGATGGCCGTGATGTCAACGCCACCAATCCTGAAGGTCAACGCATTCATGATGTGATTGCACAGTACCCGCGTCAAAGCGAAGGCTTTCTGGAAGTGCTTGCTAAGTTTGCTTAAGTAAAATATAAAAAAGCCTGGCTGTTTGCATAGAACAGCCAGGCTTTTTTATCAAAATAATTTTCTTTTAAACTTTTATTTTAAGGCAGCAATAACATCAATGCGGGAAAAGTCACCGCAAAACAGATTGTCTGCAAACTAATTACAGCCGCCATTAATCGATGGTCACCCTGATATACCCGGGTCAGAATATAAGAAGCTGAAGCTGTCGGCAAACTAAAAAATACCACTAAAATCATGCGTTCTAAATGACTTAAATCAAAAGCCTGGCATACTGCAAATGCCAAAATGGGCATGATGAGCAAACGCCCAAACACATTCATCAATAAACGATAGATATTGATTTTAAACTGGTCAAATTGCAATGCTGCCCCCACTGACAGCAAACCCAAAGGCAAGCTCATTGCAGCAAGTAATTTCACAAGTTGCCCTATGCCATCAATTAAGGGCAGATTCAGCAGATTGAAACCCACGCCAACAATACAGCCGAGAATTAATGGATTTCTTGTAATCGAAATAACTGTTTTTCCAAGTGTGTTCCAGCTCAAACTGGATAATGCCAGTACCGACAGAATATTCACCAAAGGGATCGCGACAGCGATCAGCATGGCAAACATTTGCATGCCTTTCGGTCCAAATAAAGATGCCATGAGCGACAGGCCGATATAGGTATTAAAGCGCACCTGGCTTTGCATATACACGCCAAAACGCTGTACTGGAATGTTATAGATTTTTTTGGCCACAAAAAGAGCCATAGCTGCCAGCAAAATTATCAGGATCAAGATTCCCAGCATGCTCGACACAGTAAGCATCTCTAGCTCGACATGAGATAAATTCAAAAAGAGTAAGCTAGGAAACAAGATAAAATAATTGAGCTTTTCAGAGTTTCCCCAAAATTCATCTGTGACAAAACGTGTCTGTTTAAGTAGATATCCCATTGCAATCAAAATGATCAATGGAAATAGCGCCATGACAATATTCATGCTCTATCTGTATCCTTAATGAAATATTTCAGTCTTTCCCGAGCTGCATGATACTTTTGTTTTTCATGAATATTCACTTAATTTACCTGATATCGTCCAATTGTGCTCAAGAAAAAGGCCTGCATTTGCAGGCCTTTTATTGATATCTACACTTAAATTAAAATATCACGTTTACCGTTGGCACCCATACCGCTAACAATGCCATTTTCTTCCATCTGGTCAATGATACGTGCAGCACGGTTATAACCCAGGCTAAACTTGCGCTGTAGCGAAGATGTGGATGCCTTACGGGTTTCCAGCACAAAAGATACACATTGATCATAAAGCGCATCACGGTCCGAACCACCTTCTCCGCCATCTTCAAAACCACGGCTACTTGGCTCTTCATCAAATGGCGTTAAGATTTCATCGACATAGTTTGGTGCGCCACGTTCACGCCATGCATCACAGATACGGTTCACTTCGTCATCGGCAATAAAGGCACCGTGCACACGTTCCGGTTCAATCTTGCCTGGGCCAAGGAACAACATATCACCATGACCTAACAAGTCTTCTGCACCACCAGCATCCAGGATGGTACGCGAGTCAATTTTCGAGTTCACACGCAATGCTACACGGGTTGGAATATTGGCTTTAATCAAACCGGTGATCACATCCACTGATGGACGCTGTGTCGCAAGTAACAGGTGAATTCCTGCCGCACGCGATTTCTGCGCCAAACGGGTAATCATTTCTTCCGCTTTTTTACCCACCTGCATGATCATATCGGCGAATTCATCCGCCACAATGACAATAGATGGCAATGGAGTCAGACGCGGTGCACGTTCGCCCACAACCGATTCGCTGGCTTTCCAGGTCGGGTCAAACAGTTCTTCACCATTGGCAATCGCTTCTTCAACCTTACGGTTATAGTCGCTCAGCTTACGAATTTTCAGGAAAGACATCAGCTTATAGCGACGTTCCATTTCATTGACACACCAGTTCAAGGCGCTGACCGCATCTTTCATGTCGGTCACGACTGGCGTGAGCAAATGCGGAATATCATTATAGTTGGCCAGTTCCAGCTGTTTTGGGTCAATCAGGATCAGACGTAGTTGATCAGGCGTGTACTTCAGCAACATCGATAGAATCATCGAGTTCACCGCAACCGATTTACCAGAACCGGTTGTACCGGCAACCAGCATATGCGGAGCTTTACCCAGTTCGGTAATCACAGGATTACCCGAAATATCTTTACCCATAGCCATGGAAAGAATGCCATCAGAATCATTGAATTTGGGAATCTGTACCAGCTCAATCAAGCGAACCATTTCACGGCTACTGTTCGGTACTTCAATCCCGATATAAGGTTTACCCGGAATGACCTCGACTACACGTACCGATGCCATTGACATTGAACGCGCCAAGTCACGTGAAATATTGGTCACTTTAGAGGCTTTTACCCCCGGTGCCAAATCCAGCTCAAAACGTGTCACTACAGGGCCAGGCTGTGCTTCTATCACTTTGGCTTTCACATTAAACTCTTGCAGTTTAATTTCAAGTAACTCGGATAATCGTGCCAATTGCTCGGCAGTGAAATTCACCTTCTTGTTAGGGTCAACCTTATCCAGCAGCTCCAGACCTGGCAATGGCGGCAAATCACGACGTTTTTGCGCCACCTGCATGGAACGAGACATCGGACGACCCATGGCATCGGTTAAAGGGGCATCCGGATCAAAATCATCTTCATCCAATTCAAGCTCGTCGACAGGTTTTCCAGCCGTTTCCTGCCAAACTTCACGGAAGGCATCTTTATTGGCAGCAATCAACGCCTTTTCATCTTCAGAAATGGTGGATTGCGGCTGCAATTGAGTATTGATTTCTGCACGCACAAAGGCTGAAGATTGGGCATAACTACTCGTAGTACGTGCTGCTACAGGCGCTGCTGGCTCCAAGTGATCCACCGGTAAATTATCTACCAGCAGATCATCCAGTTCATCAAACTCGTCATCCAGTGCGCTATTTTTAGGCGTACTATGATTCAGTGATGGCGATACCGTGATACTTGCAGATGCTGTCAGCATTTTTTCTTCAGGGATGACTACTGCTGGTTCTGGATTCACAGAATTAAATGGCGTATGTACATCTGTTGCAGTTTTTCCACCCGGCACAGCTGCAAGCAATTCATCAAAAATTTCGTCATCATCCCAATCCAGATTTTGCTTCGAGGTCTGCGGAGTCGTTGCTGCAGGTTGCTCATCAACAAATGCCTGAAAATGGTCATGTGGTGTATGGGGTCCAGATTCTTCAGCCGCTTTTAACAGTGCATCAATATCTTGGTTATGATTTTGATTTTCATCTGCATGTAATGCACGCCACACTTCACCTGTAGCCACAACACGATGTGTATTCTGTTCCAGACGATGGGCTTTTTCTAAAATTTGTTCAAATTCCGCCTCATCTTCCTCATCCACCAGTTGTTGCTGCGCAGACTGCTCTTTTTCAACCATGTCATCGAACAGGCGCTCTGCAGCCGGATCACGAACGACTGGTGACAATTCTACTTCCTTATGTTCGGCTACTACTGCTACTTTTTCTGTGGCTGTTTTTTGTTTGTTATTTACCAATGATTTTTTGACTTCAGGATTTGTCCGGTCAAATGCAGATTCGGCTTCAGGCACATTTTTATAAAATAAGTCTTGTAAATAAGCAGGTGTCGCCTTGAGCGTAACCCAGGTTTTGTTCCACTTCACCCCAAATGCAAAGGTGAATAAAACCAGCCAAAACAGCAGCAGAAAAGTCGTTGCACCATAAATGGTTAAAATCTGGGTAAGACTTTGCCCCAACTCATACCCAATGATCCCGCCCGACGAATTATCCAGCGTATCAGCCGGCACTTGCCAATACAGATACAACAGACTTGCTGTCGCCAGTAAAATAAAGAACTGTGCAGCATAGCGAAAAGGTTTATTCAAAAAGCTATACGGCCACCAGACCTGAATTGCCTCAACGAAGAGAAAAATTGGAATGAGCAAACTCGCCCAGCCTAAGAAACCGAACAGTAAATCTGCAATCCACGCCCCGGCAACTCCGCTGGCATTCGATACATGCTGGGTATCACTGGAAATGTGCATCCAGCCCGGATCAAAAGGCGTATAGGTCACTGTTGCAAGGAATAAATAAATTCCAAATGAAACTAAAAATAATGTCTTTATTAAGCGCTGTGCATAAACACTCGACACCGCAGTCATATACTGTCCTGTAACCAATTTTTCATTCATGTTTTTTGTAAGAAACTAAGACAAAATAGTTTCACAATAAACGCGTATTATGCACCTGTTCCACAAAAAAAGATGCAATATTATGTAGTGGCTGCTGCTTAGAAATATACCAGATTGAGTATCTAACACAGCACTGTTGTTCTATATAGCTCAAATCGATTTGCATGATCAATAATATCGACTTTAATCGCACACCACTGTTATACAGTTTCACGTATAATTCCACAAATTTCTAAATAAAAAAGGATGCAGCGGATGAGCGCACGTCACTCAAGACTGATTATTTTAGGTTCGGGTCCTGCTGGCTATAGCGCAGCGGTCTATGCAGCGCGTGCAAACTTGAAGCCTACCCTGATTGCAGGCTTGCAACTGGGTGGACAACTCACTACAACCACTGAAGTAGATAACTGGCCGGGTGATCCTGAAGGTCTGACCGGTCCTGCGCTAATGGAACGCATGCAGGCACATGCAGAACGTTTTGGCACCGACATTGTCTATGACCATATCAATGAAGTTGATTTAAGCGTTCGCCCATTTGTGCTGAAAGGTGATATGGAAGAATTTACCTGTGATGCTCTCATCATTGCCACTGGTGCGACAGCGCAGTATTTAGGTCTTGAGTCTGAAGCTGCATTTATGGGTCAAGGGGTAAGTGCATGTGCAACCTGTGATGGTTTCTTCTATAAAAACCAGAAAGTGATGGTGGTCGGTGGTGGTAACACTGCTGTAGAAGAAGCACTTTATCTTTCTAATATTGCCTCGCATGTGACCCTGGTTCACCGTCGTGATTTCTTGCGTTCTGAAAAAATCCTTCAAGATCATATTTTTGCTAAAGAAAAAGAAGGCAAAATCAGTATTATCTGGAATCATCAGGTCGAAGAAGTTCTGGGCGATGCAAAATCTGGCGTAACTTCTGTTCGTTTAAAATCAACCCAAGATGATTCAACACAAGACGTTGAAGTGACCGGGATGTTCGTCGCCATTGGTCACAAACCAAACAGCGCAATGTTCGAAGGTCAGTTGAACTTGCGTGACGGTTATATCCAGGTCCAAAGTGGTACGGCAGGTAATGCAACTGCGACTTCTGTTGCGGGTGTCTTCGCTGCTGGTGACATTGCTGACAGTATTTACCGCCAGGCGATTACTTCAGCAGGTTCAGGCTGTATGGCTGCGTTAGATGCCGAGAAATATCTAGATGCTTTGGCTGACTGATTTAAATAAATCAATTCAACTCAAAAAAACCGTCCTCTTTGGGCGGTTTTTTTTTGTATGATAAAAATCATAAATGTTTATTGCCAGTTACTCTTCTCGTTCAGGCTGAATCCCATGCATCCATTATCTCCCTCAGACTTCATTTTCCCCGACCCCATCGAGGCTGATCCCGATGGCAAGGGTCTAATCTGCATCGGTGCTGACCTCTCCCCTTCTACACTTTTTGAAGCCTACACCCATGGCTTATTCCCCTGGTTTTCTGAAGGTGAACCGATCTGCTGGTGGAGTCCGGAACCACGATGCATTATCCGTCCGCAGGATTATCATCCGAGTAAGTCATTAATTCGCAACATGAAAAAGTTTGATTATCAAATCACGGTCAATCAGGCCTTTGAACGGGTCATACGCTCTTGTGCCCTGCCGCGCAGCTATGCTGATGACACCTGGATTTCGGAAGACATTATTGAGGGATATTGTCAGCTGTTTGAAGCTGGTTATGGCTATAGTATTGAGGTATGGGATGAAGGCAAAGTCGTTGGTGGATTGTATGGCGTCACCATTGGACACGGCTGTTTTGGTGAGTCGATGTTCAGTACGCAAACCGATGTCTCAAAAATGGCGTTTTATACTTTAATGCTGATTGGACAGGAAAATAATTTGCCCTGGATTGACTGTCAATTGGTCAATGATCATCTACTCAGCTTGGGAGCCTGTACACTTTCTCGGCAAGCATATCTTAATTCGTTACAAGATGTTGTAAAACAGTCCGCTATCGATTGGAAAAAATATCAAGAGGGTGTATTTTCAAGTAAAACAATAGCGCAAAAAGCGCGTTTAATGGAATGAAAATAAAAGAGGGATTGCCATGAATTCGTATCACCCAAAGTCCCTGCTCAATGATTTACAGTATTACATTACGCCACCGCATAACTGTAGTTATCTGGAACAAAAATCGGCACGGATGGTCTTTTTAGATCCTGCCCATCGCATTGATGTGGTCAGCCTGTCTGAACTTTCACGTCTGGGGTTTCGTCGTAGTGGCGATTTTGTCTATCGTCCTGAATGCCATCTCTGCCGTCAATGTTTATCTTGCCGCGTACCTGTTTCCGAATTTGAAATGAACAATGCACAAAAGAAGGCATGGAAACGCAATCAGGATCTGACGGTCAAAATTACCCGCACAGCCGATGCTTCCAACATTCATTATCAGCTCTATGAACGCTACATCAATGAACGTCATGCTGATGGTGATATGTTCCCACCAAGTCTGGACCAATTCGAAAAATTTTTAGTACATAGCTGTACGGACAGTTTCTTTATCGAATTCTGGAAAGATGACAAACTGCTGGCTGTTTCTAGCTGCGATCCGCTAGATGATGGAATTTCTGCGGTCTATACCTTCTTTGATCCTGATGAAAGTCGCCGTTCTCTAGGGGTTTTTGCCGTACTCAAACAGATTGAACATGTCAGAGCTTTAAGTTTGCCTTATGTCTATCTAGGCTATTGGGTTCCGCATTCCGATAAAATGAACTATAAATCGCAATATGTACCTTTGGAACTGTTGATTGATGGGCAATGGCGACGCTTAAACCGCTTGCTGAACCCTGAAGAAATTCAGCAATTGGGCAACTCCCTTATGACGACATTACCTTCGGGCTGGAACAACCCCATCATCAAGTAATGTCACCATTCCTATTTAAACAAACTTGCAAAATCATCTGTGCATGCTTTCACCATAATGATGGCATGCTCTTTTGATCCATCCGGATTTGGATAATAATTTTTACGTAAATCGATTTGATGAAAATCTGCTTTTTCATACAGTTTGATGGCTGCAATATTGGATTCGCGAACCTCAAGAAAAATTTGTACGGGATTATTTTTCAGCATAGCAAGCGATGCATCCAGTAGCTTAAAACCTAGACCTTTGCCCTGCTGAGATGGATCAATCGCCATCAACAGCAAATTCGCTTCATCCAGCACAGGTTGTAAAATACAAAATCCAACCACCCGACCATTTTGTTCAATCACTGTGCTCTGATAACTACTGACAGCTTCTTCAAACTGTTTAACGCTCCAGGGATGGCTTTGGACCAATCTTTCAATCTTTGCTACAGTCGACACATCCGCAGCTTGCATCAAACGAATCATCTTCGTTCATCTTATATAAAATTAACCCTCGCATTATAAAAACTTTGTGATAAAAATCGAGTAAAAAAAAGAGCGATCATTATCGCTCTCTCATTTTTCAGCTTAAAAGGCTAATTTAGCCTTCCATTTTTCCAGTAAACTATGGGTATCGACATCATTCGGATGGAAACCTGGCTTGAAATACAACAACATTTCCTTGCCCATACCGGTAATCACGCCTTTAGATGGACTATAGGCATAGCTATAAATCTCCTGCAGTGAATCAAGGTTAAACTGTTGATCCTGTTTTAAAAGACGTGCAAGGAAATAACTTTGTACGATAAATAAAGTGGCCATTGCAATCACCAATGAAGAAGTGCGCAGAGCATATGACTTCACCCCCCTACCAAAGACTTCTTCGAATACATCATATGCCACTGCTTTATGTTCATTTTCTTCAATTGCATGCCACATCCACATCGTTTTCATGGTTTCATCGGTCATGAGTTCCTGGATATAGGCATTGCTTAAAAGCTGCGATGCTATGGTCGCAGTAAAATGCTCAAGTGCAGTGGTTGCAGTCAAATCCACCATTTCCTGAGTAATACCCACAGGTTTAGCTATTTTCGCCATCAATTTACGTGTGGTCTGAATCACTTTATCAGTATAGCGATCTAAGGTCTCCACATCATGCCCATATCTTTGTGCTGATACATTAAAAGCCACATGTTCCTGAGTATGCATAGCTTCCTGGCCAATAAAGGCAGAGATTTCCTTTTGTAACTCTACATTATCTTTTAAGGCAGGATGATGACGTACGGCACGAACACTGTCGATAAAAAATTTTTCGCCTGCAGGAAACAACGCTGATAGCGCTGTCATAAAGTGTGTCAACCCGGCTGAACCATTCATCCAGTATTCCGGTACGTGTTCAAAATCAAAGTTCATACGGCGTACAGGAAAACTCGCACCGGCACGATTGCTCATATTAACCTTTGCATTCATGATGCTTTACTCCTATCTAGCAACGATATAACTAGATTCACTTTTGTTTTTCTTGATTGTTATATTACGTGTTTAAAAACTTGCTATAAGTGCAGATAGGGTCAGGAAAATATCAGTTTAGGACATGAGGAGGAAAAATAATGATGAGTGAAATTATTTTTTCGACGCAAGGGATACAGCACTGCTTTGTTCCGACGCAAGAGAAAAACTGATGATAAGTAAAATTATTTTTTCGACGCAGGAAAAAACAATGCGTCAAATCACTTCTTCGATACAAGAAATAAGCTAAGGTTATACAAGATAAATTTTAAAAAACGAATTAATAAAATAAAAACCATAAAAAAAGCGTCCCAGAGGGACGCTTTTTTTACACAATCAATACTTATGCAGTTACTTTAGCAACAACACCAGCACCAACTGTACGACCACCTTCACGGATCGCAAAACGTAGACCTGGGTCCATTGCGATTGGGTGAATCAATTCTACTGACATTTCTACGTTGTCACCAGGCATAACCATTTCAACGCCTTCTTTCAAAGAAATCGCGCCAGTTACGTCAGTTGTACGGAAATAGAACTGTGGACGGTAACCGTTAAGGAATGGAGTGTGACGACCACCTTCTTCTTTAGAAAGTACGTATACTTCTGCATCGAATTTAGTGTGCGGCTTGATTGTACCTGGTTTAGCAAGTACTTGACCACGTTGAACGTCTTCACGTTTAGTACCACGCAGAAGAACACCACAGTTCTCGCCTGCACGACCTTCGTCAAGCAATTTACGGAACATTTCAACGCCAGTTACAGTTGTTTTAACTGTGTCTTTAATACCTACGATTTCAACTTCTTCGCCTACTTTCACGATACCTGATTCAACACGGCCAGTTACTACCGTACCACGACCAGAAATTGAGAATACGTCTTCGATTGGCATCAAGAATGCTTTGTCGATTGCACGTTCTGGTTCTGGAATGTAAGAGTCAAGCGCTTCAACAAGAGCAAGAACTGAAGACTCGCCGTATTGACCAGCGTCACCGTTAAGTGCAGCCAAAGCTGAACCACGGATAACAGGAGTGTCATCACCAGGGAAGTCATAAGTAGAAAGAAGTTCACGAACTTCCATTTCAACCAGTTCAAGCAACTCTTCGTCGTCTACAAGGTCACATTTGTTCAGGAACACAAGGATGTAAGGTACACCTACTTGGCGAGACAAAAGGATGTGTTCACGAGTTTGTGGCATAGGACCGTCAGTCGCAGCACATACAAGGATCGCACCGTCCATCTGAGCAGCACCAGTGATCATGTTTTTAACATAATCGGCGTGTCCTGGGCAGTCTACGTGAGCGTAGTGACGAGTTGGAGAATCGTATTCTACGTGTGAAGTATTAATGGTAATACCACGTGCTTTTTCTTCTGGTGCAGAGTCAATTGCTGCGTAATCTTTCGCTTCACCGCCGTAAGTTTTTGCACAGATAGTTGCAATTGCAGCAGTTAAAGTAGTTTTACCATGGTCGACGTGACCAATTGTGCCCACGTTTACGTGTGGTTTGTTACGTTCGAACTTAGCCTTAGCCATGAGATCTTCCTTATTAAAATACTTATGGAGGGTTAGCTCCATAAGTGATTTTGGTTTTTAACTATGAATTAGTTTGGGCTTATAGTAATCGAAAGATTACTCGTCGTCACCTTTTTTACCGCCAGACTGGAACTTAGAAATGATGCCTTCAGCCACGTTACGTGGAGTCTCAGCATATTTAGCAAATTCCATAGAGTAAGTCGCACGACCTTGAGACATAGAACGCATTTGAGTCGCGTAACCAAACATCTCAGCCAATGGAACTTCAGCACGGATTGCTTTAGTACCACCAGGTAAATCGTCCATACCCTGAACCATACCACGACGACGGTTTAAGTCACCCATGATATCGCCCATGTAGTCTTCTGGAGTTTCTACTTCAACTTTCATGATTGGTTCAAGAAGAACAGGATCTGCTTTCATGAAACCGTCACGGAAGGCATAAGAACCCGCCATTTTGAACGATAATTCGTCAGAGTCGACATCGTGGTAAGAACCGTCGAACAATGTCGCTTTAATGCCCACAACTGGGTAACCAGCCAAGACACCATTCTTCATACGTTCTTGAATACCTTTATCAACCGCACCGAAGAATTCTTTAGGTACTACACCACCTACAACTTCTTCAGCGAATTCGTATTCTTTACCAGTTTCGTCAACATCAATTGGTTCTAAACGAACATATACGTGACCGAATTTACCTTTACCACCAGTTTGACGTACGAATTTACCTTCTTGCTCAACAGTCTTTTTGATTGTTTCGCGGTAAGCAACCATTGGTTTACCAATGTTCGCTTCAACGTTAAATTCACGTTTCATACGGTCAACAAGGATGTCAAGGTGAAGTTCACCCATACCTGCGATGATTGTTTGACCTGATTCTTCGTCAGTGCGAACACGGAACGATGGATCTTCTTTAGCCAAACGACCAAGTGCGATAGACATTTTCTCTTGGTCAGCTTTAGTCTTAGGCTCTACAGCTAAAGAAATTACTGGCTCAGGGAATTCCATACGCTCTAGAGTAATGATGTTTTTCTCATCACAAAGTGTATCACCAGTAGTAACGTCTTTAAGACCTACACATGCAGCGATATCACCCGCGCGGATTTCTTCAACGTCTTGACGTTCGTTCGCATGCATTTGCACGATACGGCCGATACGTTCACGTTTAGATTTCACTGGGTTATATACTGGGTCGCCTTGTTTAAGCACACCAGAATAAACACGTACGAAAGTTAAGTTACCTACGAATTTGTCGTTCATGATTTTGAACGCAAGCGCAGAGAACGGAGCTTCGTCAGATGCTTCACGAACAGCTTTAGTTTCAGCTTTGTCGTCAAGAATACCTTCGATTGCTTTAACTTCAGTCGGTGATGGCAAGAATTCAATCACAGCATCCAACATACGTTGAACACCTTTGTTTTTGAATGCAGAACCACAAAGCATTGGTTGAATTTCACAAGCCAGAGTTTGAGCACGAAGACCAGCAACGATTTGTTCTTTCGACAAGTCGCCATTGTTCAAATATTCGTCCATCAACTCTTCAGAAGCTTCAGCCGCAGCTTCAACCATGTTAGTACGCCATTCTTCAGCAGTTGCTTGTAGATCAGCAGGAATATCACCATATTCGAATTGCATACCTTGAGATGCTTCATCCCAAATGATTGCTTTCATTTCGATTAGGTCGATTACGCCTTGGAAGTTATCTTCAGCACCAACTGGGATAACAACAGGTACAGGGTGAGCACCTAGACGAGTTTTCATTTGCTCAACAACACGGAAGAAGTTGGCACCGGTACGGTCCATCTTGTTCACGAATGCTAAACGAGGAACTTGGTATTTGTTCGCTTGACGCCATACAGTTTCAGACTGAGGTTGTACACCACCTACAGCACAGTAAACCATACATGCACCGTCAAGAACACGCATAGAACGCTCAACTTCAATTGTGAAGTCAACGTGTCCCGGGGTATCAATTACGTTGATACGGTGTTGGTCGAACTGATTGCCCATACCAGACCAGAAACAAGTAGTAGCAGCAGAAGTAATGGTAATACCACGTTCCTGCTCTTGCTCCATCCAGTCCATAGTTGCTGCACCGTCGTGTACTTCACCTAGTTTGTGAGATACACCTGTGTAGAACAAGATACGTTCTGAAGTCGTGGTTTTACCCGCATCGATGTGCGCAGAAATACCAATATTACGATAACGAGAAATTGGGGTTTGACGAGCCATGATTTCTTGCATTCCTAAATTTTGTTGTTTAAAACAGGACGCTTTAAGCTGCCAAGCAGCTTAAAGCGATTCGATGACAACATGGTGAAAACCAAAATTGCCACCCTCCTGAATAGGGGCTGTTTTATCCGCTTAGAAACGGTAGTGAGAGAAGGCTTTGTTGGCTTCAGCCATACGGTGCACATCTTCACGTTTTTTAATCGCTGAACCCTTACCTTCAGCTGCATCAAGCAACTCGCCAGCAAGACGTAAAGCCATTGTTTTTTCAGAACGCTTAGCAGCAGCGTCTACTAACCAGCGCATAGCTAGGGCAGTACGACGGGATGGGCGTACTTCCATAGGCACTTGATAAGTAGCACCACCAACACGGCGTGCTTTTACTTCGACCATAGGGCGAACTTTTTCAAGAGTAGTCTCGAAAAATTCAACTGGGTCTACTTTAGATTTTTCTTGAACGCGATCTAAAGCACCGTAAACGATACTTTCAGCAATAGATTTTTTACCATCTTGCATTACGTGGTTCATGAATTTAGCGATTGTTTGGCTGCCGAACTTAGGATCCGGAAGGATTTCACGGGCAGCGACTACGCGACGTCTTGGCATTTTAATACACCTATAAATATGACACTTCAGGTTTATCCAGCATGAGTACAAAGTGTCATGTACATTCGCTGGCCTTACTACACGTCGCTTGAATTTCACAAAATTAAATGCAGAAATCAGACAAGCGAGACGATAAAGGATTGCGGTTCTACGTTCTTAAAAAGCTAATCTAAACAGATTATTTCTTAGGACGTTTAGTACCGTATTTAGAACGAGACTGGTTACGATCTTTAACACCAGCGCAGTCTAAAGAACCACGAACGGTATGGTAACGTACACCTGGTAAGTCTTTAACACGACCACCACGGATAAGCACAACACTGTGCTCTTGTAGGTTATGGCCTTCACCACCGATATAGCTTGATACTTCAAAACCAGAAGTTAAGCGAACACGGCAAACTTTACGCATTGCTGAGTTAGGTTTTTTAGGTGTAGTTGTGTAAACACGTGTACAAACACCACGACGTTGTGGACAAGCCTTCAACGCAGGAACTTTTGATTTTTCAATCAAAGTCGTACGACCCTTACGGATCAACTGATTTGTTGTTGCCATTTGGCAATTCTCCCGTTAATAAAAAGCCTCAAAAAAATACCACTTTTTGAGGGCACACAATTGTAAGCGAAGATAGAAAAATGGTCAATATTCGAGACCATGTCAAATATTGACCACTTACCTGTATATTGGTCAGTAGACGCTTTTTTAAAGACGCAATTCCAGACTTTTATGCACTCTATTTTGTAACTTTTTTCTTGGCGAGCTTAGGGGCTTCATTTTGTTCAGATTGCGAAGCAGCAAGTTGCTCAGTGCCTGCATCAGCTCCTTCAACATCTGCCTGCATATATTCATCTATTTCCGGTTCATCTACCGTGATAGCCGGTTTTTGCGGTTCAACCTGAGCATGCGGTTCAACCATGTGTTCAGCCAAATACTCTAATCCTTGTTCTACCCGCTCACTTTTACGTTCATCATCAACAATGGCATCATCTGCTTTCTTCTTAATAGTTACTTTGGCAATCGTGCCATGCCCTTGCACCGGAATGTCCTGATCAAGTTTAAGCTCGCCGGAATTTGGCTCGTCTTTAGTAAAGGGATTTAACAATCTTGGCGCTGCCTGCGCCAACAACTCCAGGGATTTTTCATAAGCCGCAATAGGAGACAACTCCACTCCCTGATGCTGCTGCAAATAGCTTCTGGCATGGGAAAATATTTGCTGGGCTTTCTGGTTGACATCTTCCACCAGTTTCCAGCTATAGGCTGCACCTATACCTGCTCCGGCAACAGGCGTTAATTTACTGATCAATGAAAGGTTTGGGAGATGATTTAACCAGTTCCATTTTATGTCGCCATTTTCATTGACCAGCCATTTTTTCAGTGGCTCACTGTCATTGCTGGAACCCAGCATGTTTTGCAATTGTGCAGTGTCATTGGTTTGCAGCATATTAGAAACGATTTTCAGTGCCATCAATACACTCTGCTTTTCAGCAATCTGGCTCAAGTCGATTTGTTTAAACACAAACTGGACAATATCCTGTTCGGTATCTTTGTTCAATTCAAAGCCATAGGCACGCCCGACCTGATAAATCATGCGCAAGGACATGAGCAGTGATAAAGGCACGTCAATCGCTGAACCAACTACGCCTGTGGCACCGGTAACAGCCCCCTGTATAGAAGCCAGCCATTTGTTTTGTTCAGCCAAAGCCTGGCTCAACCGTTTGGAACGGTCGACATCCTGAGTCAGTTCCTGTAAATCTTTTGCTCCAGCCTGATCCAGTACAGTATCTACAGAACTGAGATTTGAAGTGAACTGATTTAAATGGTCAAAAAAATAGTCCGAAACCTTGTCTGAAAAGTCCGGCACAACAAAACTGGCCACACGATTCACTTTGCTGTACTGGCGACCCAGTAATTGTCTGGAGACATTGGGTAAATACTCACGCATCATTTGTTGAGGATTATCATATTTTCTGGGTTCAAATACGCTTTGAGAACGGGCACTTCCCTCAATGACATGACCGTTGGCCAAGGCCCCGGAAGCCTTGCCAGCACGCTCGGCAGCCGCGTAATTCAGTGCACTCATTCCTGTTGCACTGATCTTTTTAGCCACTCCCAAAGCATTGGAGAGGAATCCACCTGAATGTTTATTATTGGTATCTGCCATTCTTTTACCCTCATCTTCTATTCTTACAATTATTGATAAATACTAGGTGTAGTCTAAGTTTATCTCAACACGAATGTGTATCTTTTAGTTAATTATGCCGCCTAAACATTACAGATACATACTGTCGAAATAGGCATAATATTTGCCATAAGAATTCAAAACCCTTTCTGCTATCATGAATGCGACCGAAAGACATGAGTAATGCGCTGGATTGAGGTTTTTACTTTTCTGCCTGAATCAGCTGCGTTTACTCAAAAATATCACCATATAAGGGATCTTTAGATGAAGCGTGTTGTAATCACTGGTATGGGTATCAACTCATGCATTGGTAATTCTTTAGAAGATGTCACTCATTCTTTACAAAACGGGATTTCTGGAACACGTTTTAACCCGACTTATGCAGAATTAAACTTTAAGAGCCATGTCAGTGCAGCCGCTGAACAAGATTTTGACCATATTGACCGTAAATTGAAACGCTTTATGGGTGTTTGTGCCATGTATGCCTACAACTCGGCAGTTGCTGCGGTAGAACATGCAGGTTTAAGCGTTGAAGATTTGGCGGGCAACCCACGTTATGGGATTACCGGTGGTTCAGGTGGTGGTTCAACTGCATCTGTCATTGAAATGAACGAATTACTGCAAACCAAGGGTGCGCGTAAAGTAGGTCCTTTCTTTGTTCCTCGCAACATGACCAACACCATTACCGCAAACGTAGGTGTGGCATTCAAATTACAAGGTGTGGCACATACCATTACCAGCGCATGTGCTACTTCTGCAGATGCCATTGGTTATGCCTATAACCTGATTCAACTCGGCAAACAGGATTTAATGCTTGCTGGTGGTGGTGAAGAAGATCACTGGTCTCAAAGCTTGCTGTTTGATGCGATGGGTGCACTTTGCTCTAAATACAATGACACGCCTGAAACAGCGTCTCGCCCATATTCGGCTGACCGTGACGGTTTCGTGATTGCCGGTGGTGGTGGTTTTGTGGTGCTTGAATCACTGGAACATGCGCAAGCACGTGGTGCAAATATCCTGGCTGAAGTAGTTGGCTATGCTGCAAACAGTGATGGTGCAGACATGGTTGCTCCAAGCGGTGAAGGCGCAACACGCTGCATTCTGATGGCCCTTGAAGAAGCGAAACAGCATGGCGTTGACAAGATTGACTATGTGAATACCCATGGTACTTCAACTCCAGCTGGTGACGTGACTGAACTGAAAGCCATGGAACGTGCATTTGGTGAAGGTCAAGTACCGCCTATCAGCTCAACCAAGTCTATGACCGGTCACAGCCTGGGTGCTGCGGGCGTGCATGAAGCCATTTACTCTGTTTTGATGATGCAAAATGACTTTATTGCGCCAAACATCAACGTGACTGAACTGGATGAAGGTGCAAAACCGTTTGATATCGTACTTGAAAAACGTGACGCAAAATTGAATACTGTGATGAGTAACAGTTTCGGTTTTGGCGGTGTAAATGCTTGTCTCGTTTTCAAAAAATGGGAAGGCTAAGCTAAGAAGTGTTGATCATTCAGCCATGGATGATCAACTTCTGCCACACTGCCCTTTAAAAGGGTGAATGGATGGATGCTCCTTCTGATGCTTTCTTGTGGGTA
Organism: Acinetobacter sp. YH01022; assembly: GCF_013420235.1. NCBI lineage: Bacteria > Pseudomonadati > Pseudomonadota > Gammaproteobacteria > Moraxellales > Moraxellaceae > Acinetobacter > Acinetobacter sp. YH01022. The sequence continues at coordinate 56,816 of NZ_VOYP01000015.1, forward strand.
AAAGCATTACATATTATTGCTGTGGTTTGCTGGTTTGCTGCATTGTTCTACCTGCCACGTCTATACGTTTACCATGCCATGAGTGATGATGCAGTGAGTCATCAGCGTTTTGAAGTCATGGAACGTAAGCTATACCGTGGCATCATGTGGCCCTCAATGGTTGCAACACTCATCACCGCGCACTTTCTGGTCGATTGGGGTGATGCAACGCGTCATTACCACGACGCACTGTGGTTTTACCTGAAAGTCGGATTGGTCGGATTATTGGTAATTTATCATTTTGTTTGTGGTTATTACCGTAAAAAACTGATTGGCAATGCACATTACAAATCACACAAGTTCTGGCGCTTCTTTAATGAAATGCCAACGCTGATTTTATTTGCCGTGGTAATTCTAGTGGTAGTGAAACCCATTTTCTAAGCATCAAAAAAGCCCTCAATCGAGGGCTTTTTTACATCTGACAAAAACCATATCTGAGAGAAACTTAGTTCAACATTTCCTGATTGCGTTTCACCAGCATGTCCTGATGACGTTTACGGATCCGCGGTTTATACAGGAGATGATAAGTCACGGCTAAAATAAGCAGCCAAATCGGACTGATCATCAGGGCACGCAAAGTATCGGCTTCCAGACTTAAAATAATCAAAGTAAAGAATAAGAACACCAGTACCACATAGGACATCCATATCCCGCCCGGCATTTTAAAGGCTGACTGGGCATGCAGTTCTGGGCGCAGTTTACGGTAACGGATATAGCACACCATGATGATGCTCCAGATACTGATAAACAAAATCACGCACAGCGAACTTGCTAAAGTAAAGGCTTCAACCGTGTTTGGTACAAAGTATTGTAATGCTGCACCCGCCATAATAAAGGCACAAGAGAACAATAAACCTTTGGCAGGCACAGCACGCTTAGACAATTGCGCCAGGTTTTGAGGAGCCTGCCCTTCCCGCGCCAAGCCAAACAGCATGCGTGATGTTGAAAACACACCACTGTTCATGGAGGACATGACCGATGACAGCACCACCAGGTTCATGATAATCGCTGCTGCACCAATACCCGCATGCATGAACAGCGACACAAAGGGACTTTGATCCGCAGGAATCTGGTTCCACGGGGTCACCGACATCACAATGAATAACGACAACACATAGAATAAAATAATCCGGGTCGGAATGGCATTCACCGCTTTGGGCAAATTCTTTTCAGGGTCTTGGGTTTCTGCTGCCATAGTTCCGATCAGTTCCACACCGACAAAAGCGAATAAGGCAATCTGGAAACCAGCCAGAAAACCGCTGCCACCTTGCGGAAACATGCCGCCATGCGACCAGACATTACTAAAACTGGCAAACGAACCACCCGGCGCATGAAAATGGTTAAACACCATAAATCCGCCAATACCAATCAGTCCCAAAATGGCTAAAATTTTGATGAGAGCAAACCAGAATTCAATTTCACCAAACAGACGTACGGCGAGCATATTAATACCGAGCACCAGTAACACGCAGGCCACGCTGATCATGGCCTGTCCTGATGGGGTAAAGGCCATACCTTCAGGCAGCCAAAAGCTGAGATAGTTGATAATAGCAGCCAAGTCTGCGATGCCAACCAGCACCCAGCCCAGCCAGTAGGACCAGCCAATATAGTAGCCTGCACCCGGACCAATCAGGTCATGCGCCATATCGATAAAGGATTTGTAATGCAGGTTGGAGAGTAAAATTTCGCCCAATGCACGCATCAGGAAAAAGAACATGGTACCAATGATGGTATAGATCAATAAAATTGAAGGGCCAGCCAGGGAGATGGTTTTGCCTGAGCCCATAAACAGGCCTGTCCCAATCGCGCCACCAATGGCAATAAGTTGCAGGTGACGGTTGGACAGTTTTCGTTGTAGTTCATGCGATGATGCCTGGGCATCGTCTGCTCGTGGTGTAGTGGTCATAACTGAACATCCTTTTAACATACGATTGCGTGTAAACCATGTGCTTTACATTGCCAGTCATCCCAACCAGCGACATTTACACGCCAGGCAGCACATCGGTCTCAACCGCTTTGCTGCCATACGGGGGAGATTTTTGACATTAAGGCTGTGCCGCCGTTACCGCAATTTCAATCAACCAGTCCGGATTGACTAGATCTGCCTGAATGGTGGCACGTGAAGGAGGAGTACAACCTTTCATCCAGTCAATCCAGATGGCATTGACGGTTGAAAAGTCAGCGAGATTTTTAATATAAAGCTGTGCAGACAGCAGTCGGGATTTATCGGTTCCGGCCAAAGCCAGCAGTTCATCAATGGTGGCTAAAATTTCATGGGTCTGACCTGCGACACCATTACCGGTGTTCTTAGGTACTTGTCCTGACAGATAAACTACCTGATTGAACACCGTCACGGCGCTCATGACGGCGTTGCTATTGAACTTTTCTATATCGCTATGAGACATCTACATTTCCTTGTATCAATAAATTGAATGAATGATCTGATTTTTTAAAAATTTAATCTTGGATAAAATTGACGCGTGCAGTGACAGCACACATCAGCTCATAGCCAATGGTGCCTGAACCTGCCGCCACTTCATCAATACTAAGCACAGTGCCATGTTTCGATGTACCCCACAGCACCACTTCACTACCGACTTGGGCACTTGGGAGATGAGATAAATCGACCGCGAGCATATCCATGCCGACACGTCCGACCAAACTGCTGCGTTGACCATCGACTAAAATGGGCGTACCTGTTGCGGTAATGCGCTGATAACCATCGGCATAACCGCAAGCCACCACACCAATACGCATATCAGTTTCAGCAATGAACTTTGAGCCGTAACCTACACTATCCCCCGCTTTAAGCTGTTGAACGGCAATGATCTCACTACGCAGACTCATTGCAGGCTGCAGGTTCCAGTCATCAATGCTATGTGCGGGGAAATCGGGAGAACTGCCGTAAAGCATAATACCGCTACGAATCACATCCGATTGCAACTGCTGATGGCGTAAGATGGCTGCACTGTTAGATACGGAACGCGCGCCCGGCAGATCCTGAATGACGGCATCGAAAATTTGACACTGATGTTCGATGCCAGAACGGCCCAAACGATCTCCGTCAGCATCGGAGAAATGCATCATGTGAGTGATGCTTTGAACATTATTCATTTGAGATAATTGTTGCCAGATGTCGCGGTAATGAACAGCCGTAAAACCCAGACGGTTCATACCACTGTTCATTTTTAAATAAACATCAAACCGGGCTGGTCTGGGGAATCGGGCTAACCATTCAATCTGATATTGGCTATGAAGGGTGAAACTCAAATTCAGCTCATCACAGTCAAACAGATCTTGCTCGGAAAAGATGCCTTCAAGCAATAAGACAGGACCTTTCCAGCCCAGAGCACGAATGCGTTTCGCCTCTGCCAAATCGAGCAGCGCAAAACCATCGGCAGATTTGAAAGCTTGATAGACACGCTCAATACCATGACCATAGGCATTCGCTTTCACCACCGCATAGACTTGGCTATTCGGCATTTTGGTACGGGCAACATTTAAATTGTGCTGCAGTGACTGACGATGAATCACTGCAGTAATGGGACGTGGCATGTTGTTCTTCCTTGAATCAATATGACCTAAAACAGATTAGGCTGCTGAAGGGTAACGTTGGATCGATAGACCTTCGGTACTGATGTCCGGTTGATGATTCATGACCAGGTCGCTGATCAACTTGCCTGAACCGCAGGCCATGGTCCATCCCAGCGTGCCGTGACCAGTGTTGAGGAACAGGTTTTTGAAACGCGTTGCGCCAATAATCGGGGTAGAATCTGGCGTCATTGGACGTAAACCGGTCCAGAATGTCGCTTCTGCAAGGTTTCCACCTGGGAATAAATCTTTGGTGACCATTTCCAGAGTCGCACGACGATCCTGGTTCAAGCCATGGTTAAAACCACTCAGCTCAGCCATACCCCCCACCCGGATACGCTGATCAAAACGGGTAATCGCAATCTTGTAAGTCTCATCCAGCACGGTAGACTGCGGTGCAAATGCAGGATCTACAATAGGAATGGTCAGTGAATAGCCTTTCACCGGATAAACCGGCAGGTTCAGGTGCAATGGTTTTAAAAAGTCACGTGAATAACTGCCAAACGCCAAGACATAACGGTCTGCAGTGAGGACTTGTCCATTTACCACCACGCCCTTGATATCATCGCCTTCAACCACCAGTTTTTCAACATTTTGGTTGAACTTAAACTCTACACCCAGCTCTTTGGCCAAGTTTGCCAGTGCATTGGTAAAGAGGTAGCAATCGCCGGTTTCATCATTTGGCAGATGCAGGCCACCGACCAGTTTATCTTTGGCAAATTCCAAAGCCGGCTCCACTTTGGCCAGATCATCTTTGAGCAAAAGTTCATGCTCCACACCGCATTCTTTTAACACCTGAATGTCACGTTGAACCATGTCTAGTTGCGCTTCATTACGAAAAACTTGCAAAGTGCCTTTAGAACGGTTTTCATAATGAATGCCGGTCTCTTTACGCAGCTCTCTGAGGCAGTCACGGCTATACTCTGCCACCCGGGTCATGCGCTCTTTATTAATCGCATAACTATGTGGATTACAGTTCTTGAGCATCTGCGCCATCCACTGTAATTGCCACATGCTGCCATCCATATTGATGGCGAGCGGTGCATGATGCTGGAACATCCACTTGACTGCTTTGAATGGAATACCGGGTGCTGCCCATGGCGTCGAATAACCCGGCGAAACCTGACCTGCATTGGCAAAACTGGTTTCTTCAGCAGGACCAGACTGACGGTCCAAGACAGTAACGGTTGCTCCCTGTTGTGCGAGGTAATACGCACTTGCAACACCAATGACACCACTACCTAAGACAATTACACGCATTGCTTATCCCTAACGCATACTAGTTTATTTCACTAGTATATTTTTTGATTGATAGTTTTTTTCACTGTTTTAAGCACTATAATCCAGGTAATTTAATAGTTTCGTCGCGAAAAAATTCTAAAAAAAGGAAAATCATAATGCGTAAATTGGATCGTATAGATCAGCAGATTCTGGATATTTTGCAGTGCGATGGACGGATTGCCATCAGCGAATTGGCATTTCGGGTCAACCTGTCTACCACCCCCTGTTCGGAACGGGTCAAACGTCTGGAACGCGATGGCATCATCATGGGCTATTACGCGCGGCTGAATCCGCAACTGGTCGATCGCAACTTGCTGGTATTTTTAGAAATAAAACTATCCGCCAAATCAGGCGATGTGTTCGATCAGGTTGCACGCGATTTGGTGGAAATTCCTGAAGTTCTGGAATGTCACCTGATTTCAGGCGAATTTGACTATCTGGTGAAAGCACGCTTAAAAGAAATGAGCGCCTATCGACGTCTACTTGGCGACTTACTCAAAAAACTTCCCTCCTCCGCTTCCTCACACAGTTACATTGTCATGGAGGAAGTGAAGGAAAGTTTTTATCTGGATCTACGTTAACGGTCCCAAAAGCTTGATTCAGGGGAGGTACTCAGGGAACTACTTGCTTGTATTGAGTGATCAAAAAAATTGAAGCAGATCGGAAAATTTGGCTATCCGTGCTTTAGGTTTTGCCTGAGTAAGCTCCGCATCAGAACCATAACCATAGTCCACTGCGATGGTGTCTATACCATTGCTGCGAGCACCAAAAATATCATGCTCACGGTCACCCACCATCACACATTCAGCCGGATCTAACTTTTCCTTTTCAAGGATATAGGCAATCAAATCGCCCTTGTTGGTACGCTCACCATTCAGCTCACTGCCATAAGCATAAGTAAAATATTGCAGCAGATCAAAATGTTCTAAAATCTGCTTGGCATAGATTTGAGGTTTTGCCGTAGCCAAATACAAACGGAAACCTTTTTGCTGCAAGGTTTGCAAAGTTGCAGCCACATCTTCAAAAACATGATTTTCATACAAGCCGGTCACAGCAAAACGTTCCCGATAGCCCATCAAGGCCTGTTCAGCCAAAACATCATCCACCGGCACATTTAAAATTTTCGCCAAAGATGCCTGCAAAGGTGGACCAATAATCCAGTCTATGTTGACGTCATCGGCAATCGGATGACCTACTTTGGCCAGACCATAACGCGCTGAAGTGGTAATCCCTACTTTGGGATCAGTTAATGTTCCATCCAAATCAATCAAAATATTCTTAATCACCCACCGACCCTTCAACCTAAATTTTACTTCACAAATACTATCGAGACTTGGCTCAAAGTTGCCTATACTAACGCAAATTTTGTGATTTAAGGACATCATTGTGCGCCCTACTGTACTTTGCTTTTCTGGTTTAGATCCATCCGGTGGCGCTGGCTTACAGGCAGATATTGAAGCGATTGGCCAAAGTGGTGCACATGCAGCAATTGCCTGTACTGCGCTGACCATTCAAAACTCGCAACAAGTGTTTGGCTTTGAAGCCACTGCGAAAGAATTACTGTTAGCTCAGGCGCATGCCGTGGTGGGTGACTTACCAATTAAATGTGTTAAATCAGGCATGTTAGGCACCACAAACAATATTGCAGCTTTGGCTGAATTTTTACGTGAACATCCTGAATATCTGTATGTGCTCGATCCGGTACTGGTAGCCAATAGTGGCGGTTCACTGGGTGATCAAGCCACACTGGTGAAAGCCTTTGTCGAACTGATTCCGCTAGCGACTGTACTGACCCCGAATACGGTAGAGCTTCGTGCCTTAACCGGTCTTGAAGATATTGACCAGGCAACGGCAAAACTTTTTGCCATGGGCGCCAAAGCAGTTTTAGTCAAAGGCGGACACGAGGATACCCCAGATTATATCCGCAATGCCTTATATATTGATGGCAAGCTGGTGTCTGAAACCCGATGTCCTCGCCTTGAAGGTGAATATCACGGTTCAGGTTGCTCATTGGCCAGTTTCATTGCCGGTCGTTTGGCGCAAGGTGACGATTTAAAACAAGCGGTGAATCATGCAGAAACCTGGCTGTTTGGTGTGCTGAAAAAGGCAGAATCTCCAGTACCAAATGGGCAGCGCATTCCTAAGCGTTTTTAAATCCCTCTACCACATAGAAAGCTGCATAAAAACCTGATGATCAGCCCGCTATTCGGGTTTGATCTCAGACTCTAGCTGGTTTTTCTCTACTCAAAAATAAAGCATGTATTGATACATGCTTTAATCTGAGCATTGATTTGATTTATGCAATCAGGTCCTTAATGGTGGTGCTGGAACCGTTATTTTTTACCGACTCAATTCCTTTCTCGCGTGCCTGCTCACTTGCATACAGTTGGCTGGTGCCAATAATTTGATGATTGGCTGCCTTTAAATTGAAATAAGGCTTACCGTTTTTCGCTTCCAGACGTTCATAGCGGCTATCCTCAGGGCTATTTTTTTGTACGGACTCAATGCCATTCTGTGCCGAAGCTTTGCTCTTGTATAATTCGCTGCTCAGAATCACTTCCCCATTGCCAGCTTTCAAAACAAAGCGATATTGTCCATCGCTGGCCTGACTGACTTCATACCATCCTGCCATATAAAATACTCCCCTTGTTATTGTAAAAGTTATAAAAGAATCGAATTTATATGATTAAAAATACGCTATTTATATGAAATAAAAATGACTTTTTATTTCAAAAAAAGTACATTTTATAATCATTGTTTAGATTTATATTTGAATGATTTATCGTCTTAAATACACGCTTGGCTATTTCTAGCCAAGCACAGTAAACATACATGCAAGAGAAAAATTGCCAACCTATTCTCTCTATACCCGCGGACTAAATCAGGAAGCAAAGCCTTAAACAATTTTTTAGCGTAAGTGGCTTTCTGCATTTCCAATATTTCCACACAAATCTGTACACTGACTTGGCTTTGAGCTGGTATGTGCTGTTCAAGTGTGTGTAGAATCACTTGAGCAATTTGCTGTTGTAACTCCAAACTACATCCAGCCAATAAAGAAACTTTCGCATGGACATAGGCTTGTGAAACATCTCCCAAACCAATGACATAGTCGTGCTGGCAAATGGCACGGCTTTTTAGCTCATTTGCGGCAGTCACATAAGCTCCATCAACCAGCGCCTGATTTAAAGCAAGCAAGAGGGATTTTGCTTGAAAATTTTCTACATTGTCTGAATATTCAAGATGGATATGCGGCATAACAACAATTCTTTAAGATGAAGGACGGTAGTTATAGCATGAAGGGAGTAATCATCAGATAGATATCTCAATGTTGAATCAAGCATAGCCATTATAAAAAACCAATTCCAAAATCATGCGCAAATGGGCACCAGCTCATAAAAAAGCTCCAGCATGTCGCCAGAGCTTTTTTGGTTTTTTAATGTAGTGAATTAAGCTTTTTTCACAAATTCAGATTTTAATTTCATGGCACCAAAACCATCCACTTTACAGTCCAGATCATGACCATCACTTGAGTCAGGTAATAAACGAATATTCTTCGCCTTGGTTCCGACTTTAATCACCGATGAAGAACCTTTAATTTTCAGATCTTTAATCAGGGTAACTGTATCGCCATCAGCAAGCACATTGCCATTTGCATCTTTAATAATTGTAGCCTGTTCAGTACTGCTTTCACCCTCTTTCCACTCATGAGCGCATTCTGGGCAAATCAGCAAATCGCCATCTTGATAAGCATATTCTGAATTACATTTGGGGCAATTTGGCAAAGACATAAAAAAAACCTCAAAAACGCTACTATAGCATTTTATCCGCCAAACACCTGCTAAAACCTTATTTAAATTATGGAATAAATCTACTTAGCAGATGCTTTCACCTTTCCTCTAAAACCTGTTTGAGTACAATCACATGGTTATATCTTTCACTTTTTACTGCGGTGATAAGACTAATTTTTTCCTGTTTAGCGATTTCTCTAATTTGCTGCAACAACTCTGCTTGTGAACGCAGTTCAGCCCTGTAACGTTGCTGAAATTCGTCCCAATGTTCGGGGTCATGCGCATACCATTTTCGCAGCTCAGTCGATGGCGTGATTTCTTTAACCCACAAATCAATTTTGGCATCTTCCTTTTTAATGCCTCTGGGCCACAGTCAGTCAACCAGAATACGTTTGCCATCTGAAGGTAAAACTTCGGCATAGGCACGTTTAATTTGAATTTGCATTGTAAAGCACTATTGATCTGGAATTTCAGGAGTGACCAGTAAAGTGAGCAGTTGCAAAGATTCCTGCCATCCCAAATAACAGGCTTCCACTGGAATAACATCAGGAATACCCGATTGGGTAATATGCACTTCAGTTCCCACCGACACTGCTTTGAATTGAATGACCACTTCAATGTTTCCGGGAAAATTGGGATCATTGAACTGGTCAGTATAGCGTAACAATTGATTGGGAATGATTTCATGATAGGTGCCAGCAAAGGAATGGCTGGAACCAGTAGAAAAATTGCTAAACGACATTTTATAGCTTCCACCCACTTTTGCATCCAGATGATGAACCTTCGCGGTAAAACCATGCGGTGCCATCCATTTAACCAGAGCATCCAGATCAATAAAGGCTTTAAACACCCGTTCTGGGGGTGCGCTCAATACCCGATGCAATTTAACCGTATTACTTTTGCTCATTTTACAACCTCATCTTATTGTTGTTTTTAAATGCTGATCTAAGATGAAAACTATTGCTGTTACTCTATGACTATGTAGGACTTTAATACAATATTAAGCAGGTTTTTCACTTCCTTGTTAATCAGCAATTAAAATATCCCTAAACAGTATAGGTCTAAAACAGCTGCATTCAGGCAGGTATTTTTAGTCTGAGTGTAAAATCCGGCTGTGAATATTTAATCTGGCATATCATCAATATCATTGGGTTCTGTGCGGGGCTGGATGTTCATACAGTGCCGAAAACAGGATGAACGTTCATAAGCCTGCATACGTACACGCATGATGGAACCCAGAGGCTGATGTTGTTTTACCCCATGCCATGGGGTAAAAGACAGCACGTCATCCGAATAAACCCGACGTGCCGGACTGAAGGTATTTTGCCGCGGAAAATGTAAAGTTCCAATGGCCTGATGCGGTGACTCATCCTCATCCCATAAGACCGACGCATCTTCGACAGGCATACGGCCCAGATGAGTACAGAGCTGGGCGCGAATCACATATTCAGCCGTATTATGCTTGAAAAAGTCCTGTACCAGATCACGTATGCCAGAATCATCCTGAATATGCATCTGTAGACCGGTCAACTGCTTCACCGATTCAGATTCAGGTGCCACACTCATTTTGGCAATATAGTTGCCATAACGAAGAGCAGCCATACTGTGATAGGTTTCTCCTAGCACATGATGTTGACTGCGTGCCAGACCTTTTATCATCGTAGATGCTGGCAAGCCAGCGCGATTGAGCAGATGATCCATTCCACGAATGACATTGCGCAGGCTATGCATGACCAGTTCAGGCGTTCTTTCTCCTTCAATGATGAAAGGCAGCATTTGCATATATTTACGTACCGTCCCAAAAGCCAGCACCGGAATATTGACCATCAGGAAATCCTGATTTTTTCCATCGCTTGAATCTTCTGGCAATAAGCGCTCGCCCGGTACATTTAAAATTTTAAGGGCAAAACCATGAGGTGCGGGTGTTTTATCACTACGCAAATCTCCAGAAGCGGCAGACAGACGCACAATGACATCATAATAACCCGGATGGGCAAAAATTCCCTGTGCCAAGTGATTGGGCAGGTTTTCCGGAATGATCAAAATGCCTTTTAAAAAACCATGAGATTTTGCATGTGCATCTCGTACCGCATGACGATGCTTGTCAAAAACCTGAGTATGGGTTTGCGCCATATACTCTACGATGTGCTGAATGTCTGCTTCTTCATTTTCCTGTTTTTGCTCTACTTCTGGACCATAGGCCACATAGTGATTGACTGCCATGCTATGCTCCTTTTTTTCTGGGAATAGAGATAAACTTTTTTGCAATTTATGTATTAATCTAGCAAAGAGTTTTCTTTACAAAGGAAGTGCTTGGTAAATACATTGCAGGTATTTGGTAAACAACGCAGAGAGATGACATTCAAATAGCTGAGTTAAAAATCGCAACACAACCTTATTAAAATCAAATATTTAAATTAAAAATTCAGAAGAATTAAAACAGATAGAAACTTAAAAATAATGAGAAACCCACTTTTAGTCATGCAGCGCTGAGTTTCAGCTCATTTCTGATGCTTTTAATAAAATTTTGCCATTAAAAAAGCCCTAAGCATCTAAATGCTTAAGGCGTGTTTTAACAGGTTCAATCCGATTGGCTTAACTTGGATCATCCCCAACCTGTTAATTTTTTTTAGGAATATGGATTAACTTTTGACTTCATTTTCCCATTCTTCATCTTCATAGACATAGGCCATGCAGCCCCAGCCATCATATTCGCCATCATATTGCGTCGCAATTTTAGTGAACCATTCTTCCAGATCGACGATGTCTGAATATTCAGGTTCCATATACACATAAATGGTAATAATCCACTCGACCGTATCGGCTTCTTCATCTTCAAACAGGCTAATTTTTTGCTCTTCTTTAAGCAGATAAAGTGCACATTTTTGTGCCTGTTCTTCAGACTGAAAAGCAATGGAAAATTCAATTTCATGCGCTTCGGTCAGGTCATCGCCATCTTCGGCCATTTGCCAAAGTACATTACCATTTTCATCATCGGGGAATTGTTCAAAATCGCGTGTCATGGAGCGTTTCCTTATTGTAATTAGGTACCAGCTATATCATGCCATATAGATTAGCTCAAGTTTGTTTCAGTTTATCTATTTAACTATATTAGCTTAACTACAGCACTTGTGCTGATGAACAATATCTCTTTCTACCATTTTTACAGATCGCTGGTATTAGCCTTCCACCCTCTGCTGTTGCAATTCACTTGGCCCAGTCTGTTGCTGTGCCTTGAAGGCTAAAACCAGGGCTGTAAGTTTAAATTCTTCCAGACGTAACTTTAAAAATGATTCATGAATTCGGGTATGACCGAATGCTTCTCCATAATGATTGATCAGGATAAAGTCATCTTGCAGCGCCTGAATAAACAGGTCCACAGTGTCATGGTCTAATTGGGATAAATACAGATCAGCTTTACTGTTAAACACATGAGTAACCAGAGCGATGGCAGAAAGTTGGCGATTTTCTTCGACATAGGGACTGTTCTAAATTTTGTGTAAGTACTTAATTTTCATTTATCCTTCAGAGGATAATTACAAAAGGTACTTCACATGGATGAAGCAACAATCAAAAGTATGGCTGCCGAATTGGCTAAAGGTCTAAAAACACCAGAAGACTTAAACCAAATGACAGCAGTCTTTAAAAAATTCATGATTGAAACTGCACTCAATACTGAACTTTCAGACCATCTGGGTTATGAAAAGCATCAGCCCAAGAAAGGCTCAAATAGCCGTAATGGTTTTAGCTCCAAAACAGTTCTAACACAAGATGGGCAGCTTGCTTTAGATATCCCTCGTGATCGTGACGGCTCTTTTGAACCACAGATTATTAAGAAGCATCAAACGCGCATTACTAGCATGGATGATCAAATTCTTTCGCTATATGCGAAAGGAATGACAAATAGAGAAATTGTTGCTTTCTTTAAAGAAATGTACGATGCCGATGTATCTGCCTCCCTTATTAGTAAGGTGACGGATGCTGTCATTGAACAAGTGACAGAATGGCAA
>NZ_VOYP01000016.1:0-66689 GCF_013420235.1 Acinetobacter sp. YH01022
TGTAGCTTCCCCAAGGTAGTTGAAAATGTGGACCATCTTTAAATGTTTTCCAGTCGCCACCCCATTCAATAGGAACGTTCAGTTCTTTTGCGGCTTGTTTAACGGCATCGGCAATTTTGTAATACAGCGGCCAATCCCAGCGAATGTCTAAACCAATCATGGCAACTAGATCGACAGCATGACCCGTAAGGTGGCGAGAGTTTTGAGTTTGGCTTGCACCTGATTTCACCAGTTCAGCTTGTCTGGCCTTGGTCCGAAGTCCTTCTGAAACACGGAAATCAACTTCAGTGATTTCAATTGCTCGTTTAACCACTTTGACTAAATCTGGGTGAACACCTTCAAGACGGCTTAAGCTTAGCCTGGATAAAACAAATTTCTTTTTTTGAACTTCAGACATTGAAATAAACTCTTATTTAACGTCTTGTAAGTTTTGATGATTTTGCAATCTATTCCTTGCGGAACTACTTCCATAAAAAAACCGCCCGGAGGCGGTCAGTGGAGAAAAAGTAAAAGCAATTAGCAGGCAAACATATCGAGTTGTCGATCATACTTTGAAACAGCTGGAGTCTTACTGACCTGATTTTTACGGACGGACCGAATCCAGCGTGTTGTGACATTATATTTTTTAGCAAGCTGACGTTGAATATCAGAGGATGCCCCTAATTCTGCAAGGTCCTGTTCAATACGCTTATCACGTAAAATACCCAGGTAACGGTCAGACTTAGGAATGTAAACAATATCGCCATTCCAGAACTGGCAGAGCTTTTTCAGATTATTGAAGCCCAGCAGTTCAGCAAGTTCATGGCTTTCAGAAATGGATTTAAGGGGAGGGAAACTATAGTCCGAACCGCCATAATGCTTGATCAGAATCATGGCAGTTCTATAGTCAGTCAGCTGAATAATCAGCCGAAGGTTTTCAGGTAGTTTGTCCAGGTACTCGTCTTGTTTCATTGCGCGCTCGTCTTGCTTTGTACTCCAATGCTGCAACTATACGCCACAGTTCATTTTCTGTACAAAATTCTAACGCTTCTTTTTGAAACATTTGTTTAGCAATGCCTTTTGCATAATTCCAATGCAATTTATGCTCGGTTAAATGTGCCTCAATTTTGCTAATCAAAGCCTCCTTACTCAACTTCACTTTGGGTTTTTTTCCAAAATTACGCTTGGAAAAACCCAGCTGGTCCAGATGCTGAATGACTTTAAGCAAGTCATTCATGTCCATGTCTTTGGCAGATCGCTTGCCAGTGACATGCTCAAGCATGTCACGGTAAGTATCCTCATCCAGATTCAACGCTTTTTTTCCCATGTGAATGGCAGCTAAGCGTTCATTACGGGATGATTTTTTCATGCAGGTTTCCCCATAGGTTTAGCTAAAATACCTAAGCCTTTTTTTTCGTTTTGAATGTCTTTACACATTTCTTCAATATAAGTAAGCAGTTTGGTTTTATCCGCTTCCAAGTCATCGCTTGCTGCTAAATAGCCAGCAACCGTAACACCTGCCATGCAGAAGGCAAAATTATCTGCTTCAACTTCATGTACAGCGTGCATGTGTGAATAGACAGGAGTAATCACTGTTTCAAAGATTTGCCCAGCCACTTCTTGAGCCGAACCTTGAATTGTTAATTTACGTTTATTCTTCACGCTGCCATCTCCGCTAGAAGTTCAATTGAATCGCTGACTTTGATCAGGTGTGATAGAGCTGCTTTAGGTGAAGAAAAATAATAAGATTTCGACTCAATGACCTTGTCTAAGTCAGGAAATGATTTTTTTGCTTCACGTTTACCTAAAACTTTAATGATTTCAGCTTTAGATTTTTGGCTGTATATTTTTACTTTTTTAGTCGGTAAAAATTTTGCCTCTGGATGTTTATCTGGTTCAGTCAGCCAGATTCCCTTAAACATCTGGTCAACGTAAATATCCACGACCAATTTCATTTTCATGCGCACCAGGCGAAGTGTGACATCGTAGCCATCACAATGCAGGATGACTTTGTTGTACGGAATGTCTAATTCTTTGAGTACATGATCTTGCTGTTCTTTGCTTAGGCTCATGGTGTTTCTCCAAGGCTGATGATTACCTCTGGTGGCAATTGGTCTAAATCTTCATGTTTGATCATTCGCTTTCATCCTCAAAAGTTGCCATTGCTTCATCAATTGCATCACGACCATCTTTAGCTTTAGCGATGGATTCACCGTCTTCATTCATCACAAAATAAAATTCACTAGATGGATTTGTATTCCATTTTTCTACCCGAATTCTGTTCTCCAATAGAAAATCTAAGCGTGTAGACTCAGTCTGAATTTGTTCTAAATCCTTCTTTGCTAAATCTATTAACTTGCTGAAAGGTACAGGGACTTTTCCCCCATTGGCTTGCAAATTGAAAGTTATCGACTCAAGGTCAATTTGTTCAGCTTCCAAGATTTTTATAAAGCTTTCTAAAACGACTTCGATTGTTGTAGTTTTCATAAATTTCCTAAATTTTGGTCAAAAAAATCCCGCCAAAAGGCGGGACCTTTTGTTTTTGTTAAATCAGTTGGTTTTGATCTGCATTAATTCACAGCATCCTTGAAAGCTTTACCTGCTTTAAACGTTGGGCTTTTGGTTGCAGGGATGGTGAGGGTTTCGCCAGTCTTTGGATTACGACCCTGGCGTTCAGCACGGTCAGTAATTTTGAAAGTACCAAAACCTTTAAGTTCTAACGTTTCCCCATTAGCCAAGCTATCAATAACAGCAGTTTCAAATGCCTGAAGGGCAGCTGTAGCTTGAGTTTTATTAATGCCCGCAGTAGTTGCGATGTGTTGAATAAGTTCTGCTTTGTTCATGGTTTTATTACCTGTATTTGTTAAAGTTTAAACATTCGCAAAATCGAGCGAAATCGCTTGATACTTGCCTTCACTGTCACGCTCATAAAAGCGCACATAGTTTTTGCTGTCAGTCACAATAATGCTGTCACTGATTGCATCCATTGCACGTAGCCACTTTTCATCCCGAATGTCTAAGCGACGCAGGCTGAGTACACGACCTGTTGAAATTTTTCCTTCCTTGTCTACCTGGAAGGCATCATTGATCAGCACACGAATGTTGTCGTTAGAACCCGCAGCCCATTCAGAGATACATTCATCAATTAACGCTTTGGCAGCCTGCAAGCTTTCATCAAAACGAATGCTTTCCTGGCTTTGGCGCACAATCTTGTATTTGCCATCAAAGCTGAATAGCGTCACGTTGCCTTTGTTACCGCCTAATTGCACACCATGCTGTTCAGCAGATAGCTGAATAAAGGCAGCAATATCTCCAAATGCTAATTTTTTAAATGCCAGCATTTGTTGCTGCAGCAGCTTGGCACCACCAATCAAACGTTCGACCAGATCACTACGTTCAATATCAATCGCTTTAATTTGATCAACCGGGATCAAACGTCCTTTGGCATCAATACGATAACCTGCTGGAACTTCTACAATTGCGTTCATTATTTCCCCATTAACGATATTGTTTGTTTTGAATTTCAACTACCGTTTGGCAGTCAATACAAAGTGTCACACCACCCAAGGCACGACGTTGTTCTGGAATTTGACAGCCACATTCGAGGCATTCAAATTCACTTTCAGTGTCATGTTGCTTCCGGTTTTCAAGCGTATGAGCCAAGCGCTCATCAGCAATTTCACCAGCAAGGTCTGCTAAATCAGCCATCTATTTACCCTCAAAAAATTTCTTTACGTTTTTTCTTCTTGCAAGCCACATCACATTGCTGACAAGCTCGCCAGTGCCGCA
Source organism: Acinetobacter sp. YH01022 (assembly GCF_013420235.1). Classification (NCBI taxonomy): domain Bacteria; kingdom Pseudomonadati; phylum Pseudomonadota; class Gammaproteobacteria; order Moraxellales; family Moraxellaceae; genus Acinetobacter; species Acinetobacter sp. YH01022. The sequence continues at coordinate 3,769 of NZ_VOYP01000016.1, forward strand.
TTTCTGCCGGGTTCTGAGTAGGTGCATCGCGTTCACGAAAGTTAATGCACTCATCAGGGCTGAGTTTCTGGTTCAAGTGAGGGCAGTGAACACTACCCAACACTTTCATAACTGTTTGCTCTAAGCGGTCTGTATTGCCCACATATTTACCGCGTAGGGCCAGTGACAGACTTGGCCTGGCATATCCCAACTCTTCAGCAACTTTTTGAATGCTTCCGAGCTGTTCTATGCGCTGTTCAACCAGTACGATCCATTCCGGTTTAGCTGAAGTTCGAGACATAAGCGATTACTCCAATGAGCACCACAATGATGAACATTAAAATGCCAATCACATTGCGGCTGCGGTATTTGGTGTTATAAAGATCGCGTTCAAAGTTTTCAGCTAAAGCCTTGAACTCATTGCGTTCTGTGAATAAACGAATTCGGTCTTGCTTAACAAAAGCATGTAACTCTGGATCAATATGGGCTTGGTTATTCATCATTAATTTCCTCTTGGTTGAGCAACAGCGTCCCATGCTTCAGTTCTTCTTCGAGTTCTGGGCGTTCTGTGTACATCAAGGTATTTGTGTTTGGGTCAAAAACTTGTTTTGCACGTTGGATCTGAGGGGGAATAGGCCCCGTATTCATATGTGGCAGAAGAAGATATTTGGCTTTACGTACTGCATGGTGAGCTGCGCGTGCAACTTTCAAATACCCTGCATGGAACAAAAAACGTAAATAACTATCTGCTGTTTCTACTGAAACTGCTTGTTCGTCTGTACTCGACAAAGCTGCAAGTTCATGTGCATTGACGGGCTGCTTGGTAATACGCAAGGTATTCCACATCGCCTTATTCACAGTTGCCTTTTTACCCAGTAAATTTCCCTTTCGATCAACTGAAGGGGCGTTATAACCATAATCTTCAACCAACTGGAAAAAGATCAGATCAATTTTTTTACTCATATTTGGCAGCTTTTCACGTCTTACTTCAGCAATGATTCCTGCATTTTTTAAACCCGTGATAAAGTCACGAGCACTGTCATATTTCATTTGACCTAATTCAGCGACCTGCTGAATCGTGAATTCATTACGATGCTTACGAATGGCAGCCCAAACCCGTTGACGCGGTGATTGGTAAGGTTGTCCTGCATCCATAAGATTTTTCCCCTGTGTCAAAATTGACGAATTTGTACCAACTTGCATTTACAACAATCCTTAGAAACTACGTGGTTTAGGGCTTTCGCCAGTAACAAAGCCTTCTGGCAACAATGTTTTTAAGGTTTTTAGACTGATGTGTTTAACCCCATTTTCGAGTGCTGTTTCATTCAGCATTTCCAGATTAGTTGATACCCGACGGGTTGAACCACGTACTGAACTCAAGAGCTGTTCAAGTACAGGATCTTCAATCTCCAGTTTCGGTGCATAAATACTGCATAGCAGTTTGGTGTCAGACAGATCGGCTGGCAGGGCAGGCACCCAATTCAAGATACGGCCATGAAAGCGTTCCCATTTCTCCAGCTTACGCGCCAGCATTTCTTCACCAATAATCAAGAATGTCCCTTGGCTGGCTTCATAAAGGTCACGTACAATTTCAACCTTGTTACCAACAACAAGATGGTCAAACTCATCAATGATTAACGGGCGGCCAGACTTAGCCAGTTCACTGCTTGCCAGTTCCATCATTTCAGACAAAGTTGCTGGATAAGGAATACTCATCTCACGCAGCAAAGCCTGTAAGAAAGCCTTTTTCGTGTAAGTGCTTTTCACCTGTACATAAAAAGCATTGGTTTTGGTTGCCACAAAATTGGCAGAGGTGGACTTGCCAAAGCCACTTGGTCCGTAGTATGCAGAAATACCAGGCAACAGCGGATTGCGCTCCAAGGTACGTTTTACAGCGGTATAGCACTGTGAAATATTACGGATTTGAGCGATCCCCGATGGAGCGTTCATCTCCATTGCATTGACATTTGTGTTCATATAAATCACCATTAAATTGTTGTTAAGTGGTTTTTAAAGTGGTACGGCAAATACCGCTTTATCCCTGACGCTGGGCTAAATAGCTTTTTAGTTCAGCGTCTTCCTCTTCAAGTTCTCCAAACTTTTTAGAGGTCTGGAAAAATTCCCAGAAAGTTTTGTCTGCTTCGTTCATCTCCTCATTACGGTTAAATTTTTGGTCTAAACGAATCCATCTCTGAATTTTGCTTTCAGTCATAGATGGCATCTCATCGTTCACTGTTTTCAATGCACTGGCTTCTTTAAAATAAATCACGCCATCTTTAGGTTTTGAAATAGGTAAAGCATTCAGCTCAGCCATCAATTCAGCATGTTGGTTTTGGTTAAATGGAATAACGGTTTGATTCTCGATATGCTCAATAACCAACTGTGGATTAACTTCCTGCAAGACTTCATCCTGCTTCACAGCCAAGCGGCGTAAACGTCCGTCAGCACGACGCTGGCGAGCTTGTTCAACCTTGGTCATTGGGAAGTAACTGCGTTTATTGGCATTCCAGAATGCATAACAGATCAGGCGGCCATCTTCATCACGCACCGTAATACGGTCAGCATTGTGGATGTCATAACCAACACAAACTGTATCCCCATGGTATTCAGCAAGTTCCTGGCTAAAGTAGCGGTTCCCGAACAGTTCAATCTCACCACGACGTACCTTGCGTTCTTCATAAGGACGGAACAGATCCTCTGCGTCCCAGTCTTCAACACAGTCAATTGGCGCACCCATTTCTAACGCTTCATTCCAGGCCTCTAACGGACTCAAATGACGTTTCTTTAAAGTGACCGGGTCAGTAATACGTTTCAGACTGCTATGCGGTTTGTTGTTGTAGTTATTGACTACTTCAGCCGCATAATTCAGAAAGTCAGCCCAGCTCATTAGCCCCTTGGAAACACCAATCTGTTTGATTTCGCTACGAGTGAGCTTGAACATCTTGTTGCTGGCTTCAGCATCCATGTCTTTACCAATGTATGAAGGTAAATTTTTGGCAGCTTTTACCCACAAAGTCTGGTGACTACGTTCAATCAAACCTTTGGCCTGGGAGTTATAGGGCAGGGCATGACTCATTTCCGTATTTAAACGAGCCATCACGCCACGGCCTTTTGCTCCCATCATTTGGTTCTTATAACCAGAACCGTTGTCCACATAAAAAATGGCAGGGATACCGCATTCACAGGCACTCATACGTACCGCATCCAGTACTGCCCAACCACTTTCTGCCAGGTCAATAGACCAGCCAACCAGACGACGTGTAGCCACATCAATAATGGATGTAATTTCAGGGCGGAAAGGTTTTCCATGCATAGGATGAGCAACTTCTGCATCAAAGCAGTGACCATCAGCGGTATAGACATCTGTAGGTAAAAGCTGCTCGGTATCACGACGGATAAAAGGCTGTAAATTTTTTAACTCACGGTTGCCCATACGACCGCGCTGTGCCTCGACATTGCCCATTTTTTCTTTAATAAAACGGTATGCCTGGTTATAGGTAGGACAAGGCACATCGGCTTTTAAATAGTTTGGAAGTAATTCCAACACAGCAGCCAATGTCGGTTTTTGTGGTTGTGCCCAAAGCTTAAGTAAGTCCATTGCCCAGACTGGAATATCCGAACGACGGGCTTTAGGTGCCAACACACTAATGACATTGATTTTATGTTGTTCAGCTTCTTCTACTGATTTAACCCAGTCGAAAACACTGCGACGTGAAACAGTGCGTCCTTCACCTGCCTTGGCATTGGCTTTTTGAACGGCAAGCTGCATTTCTTCAGGCAGTAAAAAAGCCTCAGCATCAGCAATAAATTGCTCGATTGCCGGTGTTTTTTTACTCCCCTGTTTGATCTGCTGCTGAATGTAGCGCACGATGAATAAACGGTTTTCAGCAATTTCTCTTTGCCAACGCATTAGTTCCGTTGTTTTTTGAACTTCTGCAGCGGTGGTCAATTCAGAAGGCATAGTAGTTACTTCAGATTTAATTTCGCTAATGGAAATTAAATTACTTAATTCGCTATTAATTTCGTATTCCTTTCGGATTCCACCTTTTCCTCTGCTTGGAACTTCTCTATACTTCCAATTGTTAGTTTTTACTAGATATTCCCAACCTCTTCGTGTGGATGGGAAGCCTGCTAGATTTAGCGCTAGTAGATCAGCAATGCTGTAATGTGTTTTCATTAGGCACATTCCTTATTGCTATAACGAGGGTAGATGCGTTTGTTATCAGCCGTCCAACGTTCTGGGAATAGCTCGTGCAAAGGTTTTCCGAGAAAATTGGAGATAACAACCTCTCCCTTTTTACTTGGGTGATACAGCGCATTACGAACGGTCCTGTCAGACATGCCGTAATCTTTTGCAAGCTGAGTAACGCTTTTACCGCGTCGCTTAATTTCAGCTTCAATACTGTATCTATCCCATTGTTCTGTGGGGTTTTGCTTTAATCCCATATGAACTCCTTGCCTTTTTAGGCATTTTTTTAACTCGTTAGAATGGGTATTTACCCTTTCTAAGCAAAAGATACTTCGTAAAAACTTCGTAGTCAATACTTCGCAATTATAATTGCGAAGTATTTTTTGTGGGATGTGTTTAAATGATTGATAAAAAACAAAATAAAGAATTTCGTAATTCTGATTTAAATAATGTCCAGTTTTCGCAATTCAAAGAATTTAATTGCGAAGAGGAATTAACACCTATTCAAACTCGTATGTATTTTTTAATGATTAATGGCTCAATGCCTAGAAGTGTTGATGAATCCTTATATGGATGGTGTGGTCGTTTGGGGTTATCTAATTCGACAATTTTTGGAATTTTTAAAAAAAATAATAAAAATATGCATTTATCTGTTGCTCAAAAGATAGCGTCAGCTACAGGAGCCAATGCAGCGTGGGTACAACATGGTGTAGATGAACCATTTTCTTCAGGCAGTGAAACAGAACAGCCTGCTGTTACAGCCGATCACAGTGACAAAACAGACGTGCCTTTAAGCATAGATAAGTACTTACTTACTCAATCAATTGAAACGGCTGAAAAAGCCCTGACTATTGCCAATGGCACCATGACACCAGACGATAAGGCAGAATTTATTGCCACGCTTTTCTTTAATGATAACTTGAGCAATATAAATGAAGATTTACTAAAAGCTTGTATTAGCTTAATTGAAAAGGCCCTCAAAGAGACGCGACGTACTTTGTCGCCAGAACCAAAAAGTGAATTGATTATAGTCATTTACAACTTTTATTATGACAAGCCCTGGACAGAAGAACATCTAAAGTCCGCATTAGACCAACTTATAAGGAGTGTTTCGTAACATGCTTGAAAATAATAATGGTTGTTTATCTAGCTTAGCAAAAGCGGGAATTGAACTACCATCCAATGCTTTAGGAATTTTCTCAAAAATCACAGAAACCCAGCCAATATCTATAGTCCTAAAGCTAGCCAATGAAGAACTATGCACTTTGCAATTTAACCTGGATAATATCAACAGCCCAGACAAGACTACCACTCACATTGTAGGGGCAACTGTTGAAGCTCTACTTAACCAAATTCCGCTCATAAAAACAGTGCAAAATAAAAACTAAAAAAACCACACATCCAGAGAAAGCGTTAAATTCAGTGCAAAATAAAGGGCAAATCAAGTTCAACCTGGTTTGCCCTTAAAAAAATCCTCAAATGCTTATCAGCTCAAGCTTTCATCCCACATAATCCCAGGACTTCCCGAATCTTCCCGCATCACTCCAGTGCAGAATGAATTAATAAGTCACAGCTTGAAATTGCAAAACGTACTTTATCTCGTTGCGGTATGGTCATGAAATATGCAATTGCGCATGGCTATCGTTATGATAATCCGGCAGGTGATCTGGTTTATGCTCTCAAGAATAAAAGAGTCAAAAACCTGGCTTCGCTTACTGCCTCTGAAATGCCTGAATTTTTAAGAAAGATAAGAGCATACCCAAGTGATGCTCAGACACATCATGCGATTATTCTGATTATGCTGACAGGTGTTCGGGTTAGTGAGTTGCTACAAGCACGCTGGGAAGAATTTGATCTGGAAGGGCGTAAGTGGGATATCCCTGAAGAGCGTATGAAGAACCGTCTTCCGCATCGTGTACCGTTGACGGACATGATTATTGCTGAGCTAAAGGCTTTGAGGCTTACTCATAATCAGGAACTGTTATTTCCACATCGTTTAAATAACAAAGAATCAATGCGTAGTGAGTCTATTTTGGCTGTGATCAAACGTTCAGGCTATACGGGACGAATGACCACACATGGTTTTAGATCTCTATTCAGTACTGTCGTAAATGAATCGAATCTGTTTAATCCAGATGCCATTGAGCGCCAGCTTGCTCATGTGCCGCAAAATAGAATTCGCTCGGCCTATAACCGAGCGCAATATTGGGATGAAAGGGTAAGGTTGATGGAGTGGTACGGGGAGCAGGTGAAGGAATGGATGGCTCAGTAAAGAGCCCTCCCTTCATCATCACACATTTCAAGTAAATACGATTCATTAATTAATTCTTCAAGTATTTCGCTCTCACTCTTGTTTTTAAAGAGCGCAAGTTTTTTTAGATTTCTTTTCGCTTGTTTTGTGAGAGGTAAGTGGTGTTTTGTCTTGGTTTTTCCCGCATCTCTAAATTTTTGTTGGCTCCACGATTTTGACATTCTTTGAAGTAATAGTTTTTTTTCTTTTGTATCAAGGGATAGTGAGTCTAAAGAGGAGGTAATAATAATAGATGGTTGATCCCTTAAGCTAAAATTTCCCAAAAATAAACTTAGTAGCAAGTTTTTAGATTCGAGATATTTAATGATCCAACTTGTCTGGTGTGAATTTTTAAAATCTATCCATTTAAGATCATTTTCAGGGGTGGCGTTGTGTTGGTAGTTGTGCATGTACATGAATAAAAAATTTATTTTCTCTCTAATCGATTTGTTAATGGTATCTATCGTAAATTGCAAATACTCGTATAGATTCGTGTTTGGTAATCCTTTAGTTCCCTCAGGTAAATGCTTATGTAATAAAAAGACTATTTGTCTTAAATCATTAGACTGAAGATGGTTAAAGCATTCTTCATCAATCAAATTTTCCATTAGTATTGAATTTAATTTATTCAGATCAATTTCAAAAAAATCAATTTGATTTCTTAATTGAGATATTTTTACGTGTTTATTTAAGTTGTTGATAAATATAAATTGATCTTTGTCACAGATTTTCAAGTTATAGCATAAAAAGTTAAGTTGCCTATTTGAGCATTCATATAACTTTTTTTCCAATAGGTCTGAATACTTAAAGTGCACTGCCATGATACAAAATTCTTTTTGATAATTATAATAATTTTATCCCTTTTTTTAAAAAAATAAAGATATTTAAGTAATATTTAAATATTATTTTAGTGATATTTTAGTGATATTTTAGTGATATTTTAGTGATATTTTAGTGATATTTTGGTGGTATTTTTTATTTAATTTTTTATTTGTGTTTTTCAAAATCAATCACTTGTGAATTTTTTATTTATTTTTTAAGGATTTTTACAAGTGTATCTTGTAGTTAGGGGTATGAACATACAGAGAACTAATCTTGCCAGACTATCTCATAATCCTTAGTTCGGTTCTAACTTAAAAATAAATGGTGGACTTGGTCCATGATCATAGATATATATTCTGCAATAACTCAGTTGCTAAAAATGTAGAACATACAGTAAAGAACACAAACTCAGCATTGAAAATGCCTGCAAAGATCCTAATATCTCGGTCGCCCTGAGGCACGGTCTTCTTGCCAACCTCGTCAGTCTTTGGATTAGGAACTTTCATCAACATGATAGGTGTCGTACATGATCCTGCTCATGTTAAGCTCGCATTTATTGCTTTGCCTTATACGGCTGCAATCAGTTAACTTATTGATGTGATAATCACACTGCAAATCACTGTGCCTCATACCAATAACGCGATCCAGATAAAATGGCAGGCATCAGAAATACCCGCCTTGGCAGAATTACTCAAGGCGCTGCCAACATGATCCGTATCAATGAAATCTGGTTCTCTCTACCAAGAGTCCCTAGATATGTGTGCAGGGATGGATACTGCCACGGCTCAGGTGAAAGTCTTTAGCTATATCAAACCACATTGCGCCTACCTTGTTCTGTAATAAGCATGGTCATCGCGAAAGTGTTGGTGCATGATGGACAGGGGGCTGGCTGTGTGCCTGGCTGCTAGCTGCTAGTTACTAGAATAAAGTAAATTTCACTGGGCTAAAGTTCACCAGATTGAAATAGTGGCGATTAGCTCGGAACAGTTACAACCCTTGATCCAGGGGTTGCTCTGGCAGAGAATCGTATTACAGCGGAGGGTGAATATGCTCTAAATCAGTCTATTCAGCCGTCCTCCAAACCTTCTATCTGCCAAACAATGCGGTCACTACTGGGTCTGCCTTAAATCGGTCATCAAAGAAATGGCACAGCCGCTATATTCTGAAGCTAAGTCATCGGGTATGGAAGCGTCCACTAATATTTAGATCTACTACTTGTACTACGCAAAGGAGTACGTAATTTTTGAATATTAAGGAGGGTATAACCGGGTGCTGAAATGCGCCTTCGTAGAGGATTAGGCTGTGTGCTGGAAAGCTCATATGCATGGTTCCTAGGTTTGCGTAGGTAATTACGTCTGATGATCTAACGATCAGATACGTCCCTGTTGCTCTGCATTAACTGCAGCTCATGGGGCGTAGAACTAGTTGTTTGTTGCTCACTACAAAGTGGTCAGCGAGCGCGAACATCGTGGATGCTGATCGAGTCAGCAAAACTGAATGGGCTAGATCCCTATGCCTATTTAAGTGATGTGTTGAAAAGGTTGCCTACACATAAGGTGAACCAAATAAAAAAATTGTTGCCACACTGCTGGAAACCTGAACCGAATTAAAAAACAGGCACGGAGTTCGGCGGATGCTTACTAAGATGCTACATAACTGGCAACTATTCTGACTCCACATGAGGTTATCCAAATGCTTGTCTTAAAAAGTTAACTTTAGCTTCAAAAAAATGATGAATGACAAGCGTGGGCTGGATTGTCTTTCTTATGATCGTTGGCCACCCCGTGTTCTTGAGCTATTCTCTTAATGGGTTTTTATAATTATATTTAATAAGAATTTAAAAATATATAATCTATTCATTTCCTTACATAGAGCTTTACCATTGAACTGGTATCACTGCTTATGGCTAGCAGTGATAGATAAGAAGCTCATAAAAAAATACATAGCATGCTTAGGTATGATTAATAACCTAAGCGTGATGAGCATGTTTGATACTTCATTATTTTACAATGAGTCCTATGTGATGACTCAAATTGATCTTTTTATAAGGAAAATCCCATACCAAGGGATTTTGCCAAAAGAATTCAAGAAAACTTTATCTCAATTAATCAAACCTTTTAAATTTCACTATAAGCCAGAACTATATTATTGCTTATCTATTCAACTGTTTGCTCATATGGTTACTTTAGTTGATAAAAAACTAGAAGTGGATAGAAATGGTATAAATTATAATAATTTTATGTGCTTAGATTGTATTTTTGTTGATTGTCTTATTATGAGCATAAAGGAGCAACGATCTGCTCTGAAGGCAGATATAGAAAATTTAAAAAGTCAGGAAGTCTTAAACCGTGAGTCTTTAAAACAATATGTGAATCAACTTACACAGCATTATGCAAAATTGCTTTTTGTGAGAGTTGATCTTTATCTTAATGAGGAGGGAGCGATAGACGTATCAATGGTTGAATATGCTCAATATATGAAAACCTTGAGAAATAGAATATCCAATAAGGATGGTTGTTTTTCTGATCTACAAGGATATGCCTGGGCAGTAGAGCAAGGCAAGCAGCGAGGATACCACTGCCATTTACTTCTTATCTACGATGGTCACAAGCATCAAAATGACTGCTACTTAGGTTTAGAAGTGGGTAAGTGTTGGCAAAAGCTTCTCAATGGAAAAGGGACTTTTTTTACATCTAACCATCCGGATTATAAAGCCAAATTTAGAGATGCTGGTTCTTTAGGGGTGGGAATGATTCATCGTAATAATGCTAGTGAAGTAGCTAATGCAATCAATGTGGGAGTGTACTTGGTAAAACCTGAGAAAGACGATCAATTTTTAAGAGTTAAATCCCCAAAAATGAGAACTTTTGGTACGGGACAGTTTAGTGTGCTCTGGAGACGAGGAATCAAAAGCTAAAATTTTTCAAATATATAATACAAATATGAGAATCATAGACTGTTTTATTTTGAGTCAAAAGATCGGTCAATTTTAAGCCTGCTTTTAAAAGCAGGCTTTTTCGTTATTTGGAGCTATATATTATGAAGCAATGCCCATCTTGTAATTCTAGTCAGATCAGCTTGATTGAGATCAAGTCACGAGTGCCAGCAGTATCCGATGTTTCAACTTTACTGTCTTCCCCCGCCAAGATGGCAGCATTAGGGGTAAGCTTAACTCGTTCAACCAATCTCCCCCCAGTTATTGGTGCAATTGCAGGGGCAGTTATTGGTGGGGTGTTTATGGTGTTGGCGAAGGATAGTGGTGAAATTAATCAGCCTATGTACTACTGCCAGTCATGTAAAAATCATTTTGATGTCAGTACATCATCCCAAAGCCTATAATTCATATCAAAAGGATAATAACTATGGCACATCAACTTGAACAAATGGCTTATGTCGGTGATACCCCTTGGCATGGCTTAGGTAATCAACTCACTCAAAATCAGCCGATTGAAATCTGGGCACAGCAAGCAGGTATGGATTGGCGGATTGAATCCTCCGATGTTAGCTACATGGCAAAGAATGAACGCGGGCAAAGCATCCTCATGCCCTATGAAGAACAGCGAGTGCTGTATCGTTCTGATACTCATGCACCCTTGTCAGTGGTCAGTCAGCGTTATCAGGAAGTTCAGCCGATGGAGATTCTGGAGTTCTATCGGGATTTGACTGAGCAATCCGGTTTTGAATTGGAAACCGCAGGTGTTCTGAAAGGCGGTAAAAAGTTCTGGGCATTGGCACGTACCGGGCAAAGCACAGCACTCAAAGGCAAGGATGTCAGCAATGGCTATATTCTGCTGGCAACTGCTTGCGACGGTACACTGGCGACAACGGCACAGTTCACCAATATCCGGGTGGTGTGTAACAATACCTTAGCGATTGCCTTACGTGGACAAAGCAGTAGTGCGGGTGTGGTTAAAGTGCCACACAGCACCAAGTTTGATGCCGACAAGGTCAAGCAGCAATTGGGCATCTCAGTCCGTGCTTGGGATGAACACATGTATGAGCTGAAACAGCTGAGTCAACGTAAAGTGACTCAAGGAGAAGCGGCCGCCTATTTTGATGCAGTGTTTAACAATACCAGCATGAGTGTTGCCGATCAGGAAGAGAACATCATTCAATTCTATCGCAATATTGCTAACCCAAATCCAGCGAAAGAAAAGTCTGAACCGAATGGACGTGCCATGAGCAAAGCCATGAATATGTTTAATGGACAAGGCCGTGGTGCAGGACTCAGCTCAGCCAAAGATACTGCTTATGGCTTACTCTGTTCAATTACCGAGTTTGCCGATCATGAACGTCGTGCGATGAGTACCGATCATCGTCTGGACTCAGCTTGGTTTGGTGCAGGTGCCGCGTTAAAGCAGCGTGGTCTAGAACAGGCACTCCGCTTAGTAGTTTAACTTTTATTTAAATCAGTACTATTACAGTAACGGTCAAGGGTCATGCAGATGATCCTTCTCCGATGAAAACACCCATTTTGCCACATCTCCAGATGTGGCTTTTTTTATGCCGCAAATTTTTACAGACCCCGCTATTTATAAGGATAAACCCATGAACCAAATCGTACCGATGACAGGAAATCAGCATGCTCATCTCCCAATCTTAAATGAGATGAATGAATCAAATACAGCGGCTAAACGAACAGTGACAGCCAAGCGTTTAGCCAATACCAAAAATATGGATTACCAGGAATGGCTAGAAGTGCGTAAGCAAGGCATTGGCAGTAGTGATGCCGCAACCGCATGTGGATTGAATCCCTACATGTCGATGCTGGAACTGTGGATGATCAAAACCGGCCGAACTCAACAGAAAATTGATGATGACAGCTCAGGCGTTGCACCATTGTATTGGGGCAAACAGTTAGAGTCTTTAGTTGCTGAGTACTACAGCCTGCACACTAATAATAAAGTTCGTCGGGTTAATGCCGTGCTTCAGCATCCCGATCCGGATAAATCCTTTATGTTGGCAAACCTAGATTACTCAGTTGTCGGCAGTGATGAAGTGCAAATTCTTGAATGCAAAACCGCAGGGGAATATGGTGCCCGGTTATGGCGAGATGGTGTGCCTTTATACGTGCTTTGTCAGGTGCAACATCAACTTGCAGTGACAGGTAAACAGGCAGCGCATGTTTGTGTGCTCATCTGTGGACATGAAACCAAGATCTTCAAAGTGACACGGTCTGAATCGGTGATTGAACACATCGTTAAGGCAGAGCGTTATTTCTGGGAGTGTGTGGAAACGGATACTCCACCATCTGTGGATGCCAGTGAATCCGCAGCTAAAGCCATCCTGCAACTGTATCCAGCGCATATTCCACTGACCGTTGAAGATCTCTCACAAAATGAAAATGCCAATTTGATGTTCGATAAGCTCATCAAAATGAAAGAAGAGATTCAGCATAAGCAGGAACGCTTTGATCAGCTCAAGCATCACATCCAAATGATGATGAAAGATGCAGAACGAGCCACCTTTGCCAATGGCTCAGTGGTCTGGAAGAAAGCCAAGGACTCAATCAGTCTGAATACCAAAGCATTACTTCAGCACCAGCCTGAACTCATCGAACTTTATCCACTTGAAAAGCAGGGCAGTCGTCGATTCAACATCTATACCGACTAAGCCTGTTTCAGTCCATTCAATCACAGAAGCGCAAAAACCGCTCCCCGCCCTCCATTCGCTAGGAATAGAGGGCAATACGGTCGCGGCTTTTGTAGCTAGCTATATACATATTTATTGAATCAGGTGATCTACATAAAGGTGGATGATCTGTAAAAAAATCAAATTGAGGAAAATAGAATGATTAAAGGTTTAGCGATTACACCACCGGCTCTAGGACGTATCAGTATTGGTCGGATGGTCGAAAAGAACGGCAAACGTCTGCCTGAAAAGGATGATCAGTTCACCATTACTTCCCAAATCCAAAGCAAAGAAGGATGGGTGAAACATCCACTGGATGAACAGCTACGCAGTCAGGCTACAGGGCAAAAACTGAGAACCATTCCCGTGCGAATGATTTTTAATGATCCTGACTTAAACCTACGTGCGGAATACAGCCTGTTTGACCGTCAGACTGGACGGCCAGTCTGTGTCGGCAACGGTGAAACATGCCAGCGATTAACCAATCAAGGTGTAGAGCAACATCCCTGTCCATCGCCAGATTTATGTTCTCTGGCACAAGGCGGCAACTGTAAACCTTATGGACGTTTACATGTGAACCTGGATGACTCGGATGAGTTTGGCGCCTTCATCTTTAGAACTACGGGCTTTAACAGTATTCGGACTTTGGCTGCACGGCTGAGTTATTACCATGCAGCTTCAGGAGGCTTATTGTCTTGCTTGCCTTTGCAACTCACTTTAAGAGGCAAAAGCACTACTCAAAGCTATCGTCAGCCGGTGTATTACGTGGATCTGACTTTACGGGAGGGCATTAGTCTGAATGATGCCATTACTCAAGCCAAGAAAATTGATGAACAGAGCAAGCAGGCAGGGTTTTATCAGGAGGCTTTGGACTTTACGGCAAGGAAGGGTTTTGCGAATGCGCGATTTGAAACGGATATAGAGGAAGGATTGGATGTGCTGGAAGAATATTACCCTGAACAAGAACAAAACCGGGTGGTGGAGCAACAAGCTTCGCCTGAAGAGTTTGTACAGGATATTCAGCAGGGGTTACAGCAAAGTGTACGAGCTGTGAATTAAGCGAGAGGAGAGAAGATAGCTAACGTTAAATTTTACAGACCAGCTCTATTATTTGAGCGAATAGCCGCTCGCATCAATGATTAGGAGCTAGCCTCATGAATGCGTTTATCGGTCAAACATTTCAAATGAATCAACTCATCAGTATTAAGCAGGTCGTAGAATTTGTCGGTGTGGGGCGTTCTACCATCTACGAGATGATGGATGAGGACTCACCTTACTATGATCCAACCTTTCCAAAGAAAGTTAAAATTACTCAAAATCGTATCGGCTGGTCAGCTTATGAGATCCATCAATGGATTGAAAGTAAGTTGGCGAGTCGAGAATAAGGGATGCTCTTAGCTCCCTTATTTTTTTGTTTTCTTGTAGACTGAAAATGTCTTTTAGCCTAAGTGTCCGTAATGAAAACAATAGACTACTACAATAAGCATGCAGAAGAATTTACAGCTTCAACGTTTGAAGTTGATATGGAAAGCCTATATCAGCCATTTCTAGTTGAGCTGCAGGAAGGTGCTCGGATTCTTGACGTTGGCTGTGGGTCCAGGACGAGATACTCTGGCTTTTAAAAATAAAGGCTATCAGGTCGATGCAATAGACTATTCAGAAGAACTCGTCAAAAAAGCAACTCAGCTTACAGGTATTCCTGTTAGGTTACAGAGCTTTTATGAGATTGATGCTGATCAAGCTTATGATGGAATTTGGGCGTGTGCATCATTATTGCATTGTGAGCGAAAGCGATTAGCTGAAGTACTTGAGAAAATGCTTCGCACATTAAAGCCTGATGGTGTGATCTACATGTCATTTAAATATGGGGATTCAGACCGAGAGAAATATGGTCGAGAGTTTACCGATTTGAATGAACAGCAAGCACAGGAACTATTAGCCCAATTTGATCAGGTGAGCTGGGTTCAGCAATGGATCACTATTGATAAAAGACCTGAGCGGGAAGAGCAGTGGTTAAACCTGCTTTGGAAGAAAAAATGATTAATTCCATTCCCACGGCACAAGAGCAGCTCAAGTTTCTTAAAAATATTCAGCTCATCCTACAGTCAGGTAGTTTTAGCAGTACCTATAAGTTTGCATTGCTCATTAGCCTGAGTCGATTAGCCATTGAAAAGGGTGAGAATAGTGGCGAGCAATTGGCGCTTGAGTACAGTGACATTGCTGAGAAGTTTATCGAACTGTATTGGAAACAGGCTGTGCCATATACTTTCAATGACGAAGGGCAGCTTATTTTAAATCAGAACAACGGTAAGCAAGCAGCGATTGTAAATCGAATTATTGAGCTTCGGCAGAGTTACTCATCTCTTGGGATTTTACGACGAGATTCATTGGTATGGTTGAAGCTAATTAAAGATGTGGCAAGAACCGTAAAAGAGATGCCTGTACGTTACTTGCAAAACATCAATGGTAAAAATTTTGAGTTTTTATATCAGCTCGATCAGTGTGGCAAGCAACTCATTCTTCTGCCTCAAGTCATGTTTTGTTTAAGACAATTCAGCGAAATTATTGAAGAGTTATGTCAGAAACGTTGGATTGACTATATCCGTAATAATAGCACCAACGCAACAATATTGAATAAATTGCCGAACCTAGAGCAATTCATGTTTGAGCCAAGTCGGAATCAATTGAATGCAGTGGCAAATGTGTTAGTCGAGTTACAAGACTGTAAATGCTTCTACTGCAATAAGCCGATGCGAAAAGGCAGTTATGCCGTCGATCATTTTATTCCTTGGTCAATGTATCCATCAGACACAGGTCACAATTTCGTATTGGCAGACTCAAGCTGTAATTCTAAGAAAAGTAATTTGCTCGCTTCTAATGAATTTTTACATAAATGGCAGGAGCGGAATGAAGAGCAGGATTTGATCATTATGGATCGGATATCAGTACTTGGTTTTCTGACGGATAAGGAGCGATCGCATAAAGTGGCGGAGTGGGCGTATGCGCAGGGAAAAGAAAATAACTATTTAATGTGGAATGGTTGAAAATGCTAATTTAACAAACAATCTGGCTTCGACTAATCACTCTCGAATTACTATTAACAGACTTATTTCGCTATAATGTTCAACTAATTAAATACAATGCATTATTTAATTGGTATTGTGTTTTAAAGTTTTGATTTTAAAGGAAGTATTAATGACTAGTACCCAGCAACGTGCAGCACTTCATCGCCAGATTTGGCAAATTGCCAACGGAGTACGTGGCGCAGTGGATGGTTGGGACTTTAAGCAATATGTTTTAGGTGCATTATTTTATCGCTTTATTTCTGAAAACTTTGCTCATTATATTTCGGGTGGTGATAAAGAGATCAAATATAATGAAATGCCCGATAGTGTCATTACTCCTGAGATTAAAGATGACGCGATAAAAACCAAAGGTTATTTTATTTTACCTAGTCAACTTTTTAGCAATGTCGTAAAGAGCGCCAATAATAATGAAAGCTTGAATACTGACTTAGCCAAAATTTTTTCAGCGATCGAAAGTTCTGCTAATGGATATCCATCTGAGAAAGATATCAAAGGTTTATTTGCTGACTTCGATACGACTAGTAACCGTTTAGGTAATTCAGTTCCTGAAAAAAATAAACGCTTAGCTGCGGTCTTAAATGGTGTGGCGGAATTAGATTTCGGTGATAATTTTCAAAATAGCCAAATTGATTTGTTTGGTGATGCTTATGAGTTTTTGATCTCTAACTATGCTGCAAATGCAGGTAAATCAGGTGGTGAGTTCTTTACACCTCAACATGTATCGAAACTGATTGCACAGTTGGCAATGCACAATCAAACGCATGTCAATAAAATTTATGACCCTGCATGCGGTTCAGGTTCTTTGCTTCTTCAAGCTAAGAAGCATTTTGATGCACACATCATTGAAGATGGTTTTTTTGGACAAGAGATTAATCATACGACGTATAACCTAGCGCGTATGAATATGTTTTTGCACAATATTAATTACGATAAATTTAATATCCAACTTGGTGACACGCTTCATTATCCTCATTTTATTGATGACAAGCCATTTGATGCGATTGTATCGAATCCACCGTATTCAGTGAAATGGATTGGTTCAGATGATCCAACACTCATCAATGATGATCGTTTTGCACCAGCTGGTGTACTTGCGCCAAAGTCTAAAGCTGACTTTGCATTTGTTTTGCATGCTTTAAGTTATTTATCTGCCAAAGGTCGCGCGGCGATAGTTTGTTTCCCTGGTATTTTCTACCGTGGTGGCGCCGAGCAGAAAATTCGTCAATATCTAATTGATAATAACTATGTTGAGACAGTGATTTCACTTGCACCGAACTTGTTTTATGGTACGAGCATCGCTGTAAATATTTTAGTGTTGTCTAAGCATAAAACAGATATGTCCACTCAGTTTATAGATGCAAGTGGTTTATTTAAAAAAGAGACCAATAACAATATATTGACCGAACAGCATATTGAAGAAATCATGCAGGTGTTTGATCGTAAAAATAATGTAGATCATTTTGCTATGTCTGTTCCATTTGAGCAGATAAAAGAGAAAGACTACAACTTGTCTGTAAGTAGCTATGTTGAAGCCAAAGATAATCGTGAAGTTGTCGATATTGTACAACTGAATGCAGAACTAAAAACCACTGTAGCTAAAATTGATCAGCTTCGTAAAGATATTGATGCAATTGTTGCAGAGATTGAGGGCGAGGTATGAGTTTAGTTGAGCTGCTAGCGGGAGTTCATGTGGAATTGAGATCATTGGAAAATGTTTGCCGATTTATCAATGGCAGGGCTTATAAACAATCTGAATTATTAGAACAGGGTAAATATCCTGTTCTAAGAGTAGGTAATTTTTTTACAAATACTAATTGGTATTATTCAGACTTAGAACTTGATAATGATAAATATTGTGATAAAGGTGATCTTTTATACGCATGGTCAGCCTCATTTGGACCCAAAATTTGGGAGGGCGATAAGACTATTTATCACTACCACATTTGGAAAATTATTCCTGATGTGGGCATTATTAATAAAAAGTTTCTATATTACTTATTGGAGTGGGATGCTAAAGCGCTAAAAGAAGAGCATGGTACGGGATCAACAATGGTACATATTAGTAAAGGTGCGATTGAAAAAAGATTAGTCCCTATCCCATGCCCAGATAATCCTGAAAAATCTCTAGAAATTCAATCAGAAATTGTGAGAATTTTAGACGCATTTAGTGCCATGACCGCCGAGCTGACCGCCGAGCTTAGCATGAGAAACGAACAATTCAATTACTATCGTGAACAGTTGTTTAATTTTGTAGATAGAGAGGTTAAACAACTACCAATGGGGCATGAGGAAATTGGTCTATTTGTCCGTGGTGGGAGCTTCCAAAAAAAAGACTTTACGGAAACAGGTGTTGGCTGTATCCATTATGGTCAAATTTATACGTATTACGGTACTTATGCGAATGAGACAAAAACTTATGTTTCACCCGAACTTGCTAAAAAGTGTAGGAAGGCGCAAACAGGTAATTTAATTATTGCAACTACTAGTGAGAATGATGAGGATGTATGTAAAGCAGTAGCATGGTTAGGTGATGAAGAAATTGCTGTAAGTAGTGATGCTTGTATTTACAAACATAAGCTTAATCCTAAATATGTTTCTTATTATTTTCAGACAGAGCAATTTCAAAGTCAGAAAAGGCAGTACATTACTGGAGCAAAAGTACGACGTGTAAATGCAGACAATTTAGCTAAAATATTAATACCTGTCCCTTCACTAGAAGAACAGATTCAAGTTGTTAACGCTCTTGATAAGTTTGAAATATTAACCAATTCGATTAAAGAAGGTCTACCTCGTGAAATCGAACTGCGCCAACAGCAGTATGAATACTATCGTGATTTGTTATTCAGTTTTCCAAATTCTGAAACGGTAGAAATATAATATGAGTAATACTTTAGCGGAAGTTGCCCATCAGTTAAGAAACGCTCAGAAGAAGGTACAGTTAATTTATGCCTTTAATGGGACTGGAAAAACACGCTTATCAGGAGAGTTTAAAAAACTAATCGCGGATAATGATGGGGGGGAGCCTGATGGCACAACATCTACACGCGAAAAAATTCTTTATTATAATGCCTTCACTGAAGACCTGTTTTATTGGGATAATGATTTAGAAGGGAATTTAGAACCTAAACTAAAAATTCAACCCAACACTTATACAGATTGGTTGCTTACCCTCCTGAAAGATCTGGGGCAAGATGGAAATATTGTTAAATATTTCCAACATTATACCAATGATAAATTAACACCGAACTTTAGTGCAGATTTAACAGAAGTTACTTTTACTTTTGAGCGTGGTGATGATGAGAACTTTGGAAATTTAAAAATATCTAAAGGAGAAGAAAGTAATTTTATCTGGAGTGTATTTTATACACTGCTAGATCAAGTGATTACGATACTCAATGTTGCTGATCCAACAGATCGAGAAACGAATCAATTTGATCAATTAGAGTATGTCTTTATTGATGATCCAGTGAGTTCATTAGATGAAAATCATTTGATTCAATTAGCGATTGATTTAGCGCGATTAATAAAATCAAGCGATTCCAATCTTAAATTCGTCATTACTACACATAACCCATTATTTTATAATGTAATGTATAACGAGTTTAGTCGTGCAAACAAATATATATTTCGAAAATCTGAAAGTGACACAATAACCTATAAATTAATGAAACAGGACTATGATTCACCTTTTTCATATCACCTTTACTTGAAAAATGAACTACTAGAAGCTGCAAACTCAGGTGATATACATAAATATCACTTCAATTTTCTACGTAATGTTCTAGAGAAAACATCTACATTTTTAGGTTATAACGAATGGGGTGAATTATTACCAGTTGTTGAGAGTAGTGATTCTGTGAGTAGTGCGAACCCTTATGCGCGAATTATCAATTTGTATAACCATGATAAGCATTCAGCTGATGAAATTAAGGAAGTACACGAGGATCACAAACGAGTATTCAAGTTTTTGGTTGGTGAGTTAGATAAAATTTATAAGGGAAATAGACAGTATTAAAATACTGACTTTAAGGGGTGAATATGAATAATTATTCAATAGTTGCTGAATCTAACCATTTTATTATTCTTGATAAATATATCAATGAATCTCAAGCACTGGATACTTATCAAACTGAAGCAGATTTAGAGCGTGAACTCATACAAGATCTAACTAATCAGGGCTACGATTTTTTACCGTCCCTAAATAATGCTCAAGCCATGATGAATAATGTGCGAGAGCAATTACAGCTATTAAATAATGTACAATTTTTAGATGGTGAGTGGTCACGTTTTGTTGAAACATATTTAGATAAATCAAGTGATAGTGCCGTAGAAAAAACCAGAAAAATCCACGATGACTACATTCATGATTTTGTTTTTGATGATGGGCGTATTCAGAATATCTATTTACTTGATAAAAAGAAAATTGCTCGTAACAAAGTTCAGGTCATCAAACAGTTTGAACAAAAAGGTAATCATGCCAACCGTTATGATGTCACCATTTTGGTCAATGGTCTGCCATTGGTACAAGTTGAACTGAAAAAGCGTGGTATGGCGATCCGTGAAGCATTTAATCAAGTACATCGTTACAGCAAAGAAAGTTTCAATAGTGAAAACTCACTGTATAAATATTTACAACTGTTTGTTATTTCAAATGGAACAGATACTCGCTATTTTGCCAATACAACAGCACGTAATAAAAACAGCTTTGATTTTACGATGAACTGGGCAAAGTCAGATAACAGTCTCATTAAAGACTTAAAAGACTTTACAGCAACGTTTTTCCAAAAAAATACCTTACTAAATGTTTTACTTAATTATTCTGTATTTGATGTAAGTGATACTTTACTTGTAATGCGTCCTTATCAGATTGCCGCAACAGAGCGTATTTTATGGAAAGTTAAAAGCTCATTTGAAACCAAGAAATGGAGTCAATCTTCGAGTGGTGGATTTATTTGGCATACCACAGGTTCAGGTAAAACCTTAACAAGTTTTAAAGCAGCTCGTTTAGCAACAGATTTTGATTTTATTGATAAAGTTTTTTTTGTGGTAGACCGAAAAGACCTTGATTATCAAACAATGAAAGAGTACCAACGTTTTTCTCCTGATAGTGTAAATGGTTCTGAAAACACAGCTGGATTAAAGCGAAACTTGGATAAAGATGATAATAAAATTATTGTAACGACCATACAAAAGCTAAATATCTTGATGAAAAGTGAAAATGATTTGCCGATATATAACAAGCAAGTCATGTTTATATTTGATGAATGCCATCGTAGTCAGTTTGGTGAAGCACAGAAAAATTTAAAGAAAAAATTTAAAAAGTTTTATCAATTTGGTTTTACAGGAACTCCGATTTTTTCTGAAAATACTTTAGGTAATGAAACAACTGCTAGCGTATTTGGTACGTACGACAAAGATAAAAATAGAGGTGCTTTGCATGCCTACGTAATTACCGATGCAATTCGTGATGAAAAAGTCCTTAAATTTAAAGTGGATTATAATGATGTACGCCCACAGTTCAAAAATATAGAAAGAGAACAAGATGTTAAAAAGCTGAGTGCATATGAAAATAAACAAGCTCTATTGCATCCTGATCGTATACGAGAAATTAGTCAGTACATTTTAAATAACTATCGTCAAAAAACGCATCGTTTACAAGTGGCTAGCAAAGGCTTTAATGCTATGTTTGCTGTGAGTAGCGTAGATGCTGCTAAGATGTATTATGAATGCTTAAAAGATTTACAAAAAAATAGTGATAAACCTTTAAAAATAGCAACTATATTTTCATTTATAGCCAATGAAGAACAGGATGCAGTTGGTGATATTCAAGATGAAAGTTTTGACGTATCGGCTATGAATAGTAGTGCCAAAGAGTTTTTAAGTTCAGCGATTGCAGATTATAATGCAATATTTAAAACAAACTTTAGTGTTGAAGCTAAGAGTTTCCAAAACTATTACCGGGATCTAGCTAAGCAAGTCAAAGCTAAAGAAATTGATTTGTTGATCGTGGTTGGGATGTTCTTAACAGGATTTGATGCTCCAACATTAAATACTTTATTTGTCGATAAAAATTTGCGTTATCACGGTCTTATACAAGCATACTCACGGACTAACCGCATTTTTGATGCGACTAAAACATTTGGCAATATCGTAACTTTCCGTGATTTAGAACAGCCAACGATTGAAGCAATACGATTATTTGGTGATCGAGATATAGAGAATATTGTTTTAGAACAAAGCTATGAAGAATATATGGAAGGCTTCACTGATGTATTAACTGGAGAAGCAAGAAGAGGCTATATAGAAGTAGTTAAAGAGTTGGAGCAACGGTTCCCTAACACCGATGAAATTTTTAAAGAGTCAGATAAAAAGGCATTTGCTAAATTATTTGGTGAATACTTGCGAGTAGAAAACGTACTGCAAAACTATGATGAATATGCGAGTCTAAAAGAATTACAAACTGTTGATTTGAATGATGCTAGTGCAGTCGAAGAATTTAAAAATAAGCATTATTTAAATGATGAAGAATTAGCACAGCTTACAGCAATTGATATGCCAGCTGAACGGAAAATTCAAGACTATCGATCTAGTTATAATGATATACGGGATTGGTTGCGTAGGGAGCGATTAGCAGAGCAAAAAGAAGAATCTACGATCGATTGGAACGATGTGGTTTTTGAGGTTGATTTATTAAAGTCACAAGAAATTAATTTAGACTATATTTTAGAACTTATCTTTGAAAGTAATAAAAAGATCAGGGATAAAGTTGCGTTGGTTGATGATATGCGACGTGTGATTCGTTCAAGCTTGGAGAGTCGATCTAAAGAAAGTCTTATCGTTGATTTTATTAATCATACCGATTTAGACAAGATTGAGGATAAAGCTAGTGTGATGGATTCTTTTTACACTTTCGCTCAAATAGAACAACAGCGTGAGGTTCAGGAACTGATTCACGATGAAAACTTGAATGAGGACGCTACTAAACGATATATCATGGCTTCTTTAAAGAGGGAATTTGCAAGTGAAAATGGCACTGAACTTAATACAATTTTGCCTAAAATGAGTCCATTGAACCCACAGTATTTAACTAAGAAACAAAATGTTTTCCAGAAAATTTCGATTCTAGTTGAGAAGTTTAAAGGTGTTGGCGGTAATTTAAAATAAAAATAAGATCTGTTAGCTAACTACCTGTGGCAACATAGGTAGTTAGCATTAGTGGGTTAAATTGGGTAAAGCTAGAAGTATTTAATATAGAAATATTAGACTATTACATGTTGGGTTAAACTGCCACCATCTCTGTTTTTGAGCATTTCAATTAAGAAGAATAAAAAGTTAAGAAATAAAATAATTTTATAGACTTATGACATGTCCTGTCATTTTTATGTCTTATCTTCGCTTCATTCCATTGTTTAGTGATTTTGATCAAAAGTCTAAATTTAAAAATCAAATTGAAAGGACATTAGAGCATGACGATAAGCCTCAATCCATTTACTCATAAACATAAGAAAAAAGCTCTAACACGTATTTTTAGAGAACTAATACTGAGGGAAATTAAGTGGGCTTATTCTAACAAATTCTATTTATAAATCTTGCATTTAGAACGATATTTGGAAAAACTAAATTTTTACAAATTGAATTTACATTAATATTTTTTTTGTGATTTGATGTAATTTTTTGTTTACTTATTGTGTTATATTTCAAGCATATTTAAAACTTGAACACCTAGTATATATTTTTAAATAATTAGAGAAAATTTATGCAGCGTGATGATTCTATTCATGAGCGTTTAGCCGACCGATTAGCCAATATTTTAACAAAATTAAATATGGGGCATCAGTTAAGTATAAAAGAGCTTGCCTCTGATTTTGGGGTGAGTACGCGCACTATTTCGAGAGATTTTGACCGCCTTAATACTTATTTGCCTTTGTTACAGGATTTTGAAAGTAAAAGATATTATCTGGATTTAAACTACTTAGGGAAAATTGCCCCGAAAGATATTCGTAACTTTGCTCAGCTTTCAGGGATTAGTCATTTGTATCCATCATTGGATATGTCATTTCTGCGTGAGCTTTTAGATAGTAGAGCACATCAAATTTATAGTGCTAAGGGTTACTCTTTTGAAGATGTTAGTCAGTTTAAAGAACTATTCAAAGTTCTTGGAAAAGCAATTCAAGAGCAGCGACAAATTGGTTTTTTATATAAAGGAGAGCCTCGCTTGGTTCAACCTTATCGTCTGATCCATCATCATGGCAGTTGGTATTTGGCAGCAGTCAGAACAGATCAATTGCGTACTTATCGCATTTCGCATATTCAGCTCATGCACTCTTCACATCAAAACTCTCAATTTGTCCCTGACCGAGATATTGTAAAACTTGTGGAAGATGATGACAGTATCTGGTTTGGGCAGGATAAGCAGGAAATCATTTTATCTATTGATAGTCAGGTTGCATTTTATTTTAAGCAGCGATCTATCTTACCTGACCAGCAAATATTAAAAGAGTTAAACGATGGTGGATTGCTAGTTTCTTCTAAAATTAATCATGACATGCAGTTATTGCCATTAATACGATTTTGGATTCCACATTTAAAAATTGTCAATCCAGATGGATTGCAAGAAGAGCTAGAAAAAGATTTAAAAAAATACTTATCTCTAGCATGAGAAAAAAAGGGGAGCTGTGTTAATACAGTCACATAAAGATGATGAATGTTAAGACATGGATTAGTGAGTTTTTAAAAATTAAAGTTGGCATTAGTAATGAAAAATATGATTAAAGAAATTTTTAATGTTGGAAATGGCAAACAAATATCAAATATTGAAGACAATATCGTGAGTTTGGAAAAAGCTAGAGAACGGTTACAAAAATTTCAAACAGAACGTGAGGAAAATAGCATTGTTGAACATCCTTCTGAAAAAGAAGGGACTCTTAATTCTGTTTTTCAGATAGTACAGCCAATCGTCACTCTAGATAATGATGTGATTTTATCGATAGCAACTCGTGTTCAATTAGATGAAGGATTGGCTAAGTTAAAATTTCATAAAACAATATATGAAGACTGGAATTTCGGTAGTGTAGATAAACAGGGACGTAGCGTTATTCTAAATTTCTATGGTGCTCCCGGTACTGGAAAAACTCTAACAGCAGAAGCTTTTGCAGGAAGTTTAGGAAAGCCTATTATTAAACTAGGTATAGCTGAATTAGAAAGTAAATTTATGGGGGAGACTTCAAAAAATATTCAGGCTGTATTTAAAGTGGCTACAGAAGAAGATGCAGTCCTATTTTTTGATGAAGCTGATACCTTGTTAGGTAAACGCTTATCTTCTGTTACCCAAGGTATTGATAATGAAGTCAATGCAATGCGTTCTACTTTATTGATTGAATTAGAACGTTTCAATGGGATTGCTATTTTTGCGACTAACTTTGCTAAAAATTACGATGAGGCTTTTAGAAGCCGTATTAGTCATCACATCCATTTTGATTTGCCAGATTTAGAAGCGCGTAAAAAACTTTGGGCAAAAATGTTGGTAGATCAAATACCTTTATTAGAGCCTAAAGACGAATTTATACAAACTGCATCAGACTTATCTGATGGATTCTCTGGGCGAGAAATACGTACTTGTATGAGATTAGTTCTGCCTAAAGCTTTATTAGAAGCTGAAAAAAATCAAGAAGAGCCTAAGGTTAAGTTAGAGCAACTTCAAGAAGTTATTGATCGTATTAAGCAGGCTAAAGTTGAAGTTGCGAATAATGACAGTAAATTAAATGCGAAAGAAATTAGTACCGCTAAGTCTTTACTTGGTGTTAAAAATTAAATAAGAGGGGTAATTCATGGGTTGGTTTAGTAGTGCATGTTCAGCTATTGGTTCAGCTGTTTCATCTGTTGGTAGGGGGATATCATCTGCAGCAAGTGCAGTATGGGATACAGCAAAAAGTGCAGCTAGAAAAGCTATTGATTGGATGGCAGATGAAGCTGAAAACTTTGTTGGTAAGGTAAAAGATGTTTGGAAAATGGCCAAACCATGGGTGGAAAAAATAGCGCCGTATATTTCCAAAGGTATCGCTTTACTTCCATTTCCATGGGCTGGAGCAGTTGCAAAAGCAGTAGAAAAGGGTATCCAAGCATTATTGGCATTGGAAAATAGCCCTATTTTAAAAAAGGTTGAGCAAGCGATTATTTGGGCTTCAAATGCGGCAAAGCATTTCCGTGATATGTACATGACGCCTAAAGATGTGAAGGAAGCTGAACAGCGTCAGCAGGACTTGCAAGAAGCTATGGATGCGATGAAAACTGAGGAACAACGTCAGTCTATTCGTTTTGCAGCTGTGATTAATGATTATGTTTTAGTACAAACCCATATCCAAGAAATCTTAGAAAAAGATACGGTGAAAGATTTCTCACATTATCTACGTTTACGTGCAACCCAAAAATTATTAAGAGCTGCGGAAAAAACACTAAATACTGCTCGTAATTTAGATGAAATTACCGCAGATGATTCATTCCTCTTACGTATAGGTGCTGATCTGCTCGCAGAAAATCCAAATCTTAGCGATGCTGATGCAGAGAAACTAGATAGAATTATTAAACGTCGTTTCAGTGGTAAGTCACTAGTTCCATTTGTATTTGAAGAATTAATTTGTGCTTGGGAAACTAAGTTACAAAATATGGAAGCAAAATGGAAACAGATGAATAAAGAGTCAGCGACTTTAAAACGTCAAATAAAAGAACTGGAAGTGAAAATGCAAATTGAATCACTCACTTCTGATGAAGAAGTACAATTGGTTGATTTGAAAAATGATGCAAAAAATATCTCTCACCAACTAACTCAACAAGCAGAAGAAAACCGTGCAATGCAAAGCTATGTTCACGCTGCAGAAGGTTTCCTTCAAGTTTTAGAGAAAACTGCTGAACAATTTGAAGAAGAAGGTCGTGACTATATTGTAGATGACGTTGCAACTGTTGGACGTCTACTAGTTGAGTGTGCCCAGCATGGTAAACAATGGAACGAGCTAACAGGGGATGAGCAAAGCCTTATTACTGACTATGCGAATATTTTCGCAGAAGACAGTAAAAAACGAACTCAAGAGTTAGTTGAGGCAGAGGTCTGATCTATGGAAATTTTGAGTTTTTTACTTCCTTTTCATTTGTCTCCATTTAAATTAGATGCTTTACCTAGTATTTTCTTTTTTGTTATTTGGGGTCTTTTCTTCTTCACAATTTTTAGAGTGTATCAAACAGCAAAGCCTGAGAATTGGGAGCATAATTGGTATGGTGGCAACAAAAATAATCAGTCAAAAAAACTAGATGCCGAACATGGCTCCGTTATGGAAATTAGCGAAGCTGTTGCAACACCATCTGAAAAATTGGCAGATATTATGCCTGGCATGATTCTGATTATTGGTTTGTTGGGTACATTTTTAGGTTTAGGGCTTGCCTTAGATAAAGCATCTTCAATTCTCACGGGCGCTAATGCATTGAGTAATATGGATGCATCAATGGCGAACCTTATGCAAATGCTTGAGGGATTAGGGACTAAATTTAAAACATCTACTTGGGGATTACTTGCTTTTATTCTTTTAAAAGTCATTTTATCTAAAAATGGTTATGAAGAACGTCGCTTACGTTGGTCAATTGAAAAAGTGAAAAGTGAGCTCGATATTGTTCGTGATCAGAAATTACAAGAGGACCGTAACAATAATAATAAGCTGATTGATTGTATGCAAACTATAGCTATGCAATTTGAACAAACTATTGCGAAAAATCAATCTACTAATCAAGAACAACTCAAGCAATTAACTCAGCATACTCAAGACACGATTAAAGCCATTCAACTTAGTCATGATGAACAGTTAAAACAGCTACATTTAAGTAATGAAGAAAATGTACGTTCTTTAACTTCACAATCTAGACTTATAGAAGGGTTAGTTGAGAACACACAGCAAAATCATGCTTCTCATCTAGAACAAACAGGGAAATTTTTATTATCATTTGAGCAAAATAGTAAAGATCATCTTTTATTGCTTACTCAAAATCATTCTGGGCAAATTGAAACTTTAAACAAACAGTCTACATTGTTGGAAAAGAAATTCGATGTTTTAGCGCAACAATCAGTGAGCCTAATCGAATTAGTTGGAGAGCAACATAAAGAAACTGCACAATTGCTCCAAGATAATGTAGCTCAGAGTGTTCAGACGCGTGATGCTATGGTTGACTTCATTCATAAGAATGAAGAAACAGTTGTTAGACTAGGAAAGGCTGCTGAAGGAATGTCTCAAGCCGCATCGACAATGGGAACGTCAGCGAGCCAACTACAGACCGTTATTGATAGCTTTAGAAAGAATATGGAAGAAGTCATTTCTTTGATGAAAAAAGACTTGAACTCTACCATTTCTAATATGAATACTAGCTTTAGCCAAAATATGACAAAAATGTCAGATAATCTCAAATCGTCTATTGGTGATATGAGTACAAGCTTCAAGAAAAATATGTCTGAAATGTCCAGAGGTTTAGGCGAAGCAACTCATGATATTTCTAATGCGGTAACTAGTTTATCTACAAGTGTTGATAAAACGATGAATGAAGTTACTGCTACGATTGGTCAATCCATGGAATTGCAGACAAAAGCACAAAAAGTATTTACTCAGAGCACGAATACATTAAATGAATATATTGAAGAGATGACAGGTTTGGTTAATAAGTTGTCTGGAGATATTACAGGTGGATTAAAAGCTGTTTCAGAAAGTAATCGTCAAGTGATTGGTCTGGGTAAACAAATCAAACTAAGTAGCGAGGATCTTACACAAACAGTGGGGAACGTATTTAATGATTTGTCTCAAAATCTCGATGCTCTTAATGGTTTGAAGCCTACACTAGAAAATTTAGCAAATGGTATTGTTTTACAGAAGGAAACATTGGAAAGGATGGAGTCTCAGAATTTAAAGCAAAATAGTTCTCAAAAGAAAAATGAAAAGATTAAGAGTGCTAATGTAAATTCTGCTATTTCACAGGCACTACTGGGTTGGAAGGATTGAGTGAATGAAGGATAAGCCAAGTGAGTGGGTATCCATTTCAGATCTTATGGCTGGTGTAATGGCTGTCGTAATGTTGTTGCTTGTCATGTCAGTTCTACAAAAAACCTATGCAGAATTAAAGCATAAGCAAGAGTTAGAGCAGGGGGGGGCTGCCCAGCAGAAAAGAATTAGTGAGATGTTAACGGATCTAAAGAATTCTGTAGATGAAACAGGAGCGAGTAATTTAATTTCCTTTGACATCGCTGATGGAAAAATCACATTAAAAGAAAATATTTTTAATGTAGGCAGTGCTTGTATCACACCATCGGCAGCTAAAACATTCAAAAGCCTCGATCAACGTATCGTTAGTTTTTTAAAGGAAAATCCGAATGCCTCTGTTTTTGTTGAGGGACATACTGATAATTCAGTTGTAAAGCAGCCTGTTCTTGAGTTTAAGGAAAAATGTACGGTTTATGATGATAACTTTACGTTATCTGCGGCTAGAGCAAGAGAAGCTAGAAAACTAATCATTTCAAGTTTGGATTCTAAAGATGCAAATCGGGTTATCGTTGCGGGTTATGGTGACTCTCGTCCTCTAAATGGTATTGATCCATCAGATGGAAGAAATAGACGGGTAGAAATTCAGTTTGCAGTATCAGAAAGTAGTAAATAACAATCTAATACACCCCCTCTCTCATCGTCTTAAGACGATGAGAGAGGGGGTTTTTATATTCTTAAGACTACCTGATAAGGCTTAAACCCTTCTAATACAGCATCAGCAACCAATTGAATAAATGCTTCAGTTTTTCCATAAGCCATCCACTGATCCAGGGCTTCATAGTAGGCCAATCGGTTTTCAACAGTGATGACACAAGGTGGATAGCCAGATTTTAATAATTCAAGATTCATCAATAGACGTGATGTACGCCCATTGCCATCAATGAAGGGATGAATGCCAACAAAATCAGCATGTACTTTGGCTGCACGTTCAATTGGATGCAGCTTATGCGCTTCACTATTATACCAGTCTACTAATTGAGTCATCTTGTCATTTAATAATGTGTAATCAGGCGGGGTAGACGTAGCACCTGATATCAGAACGTTTTGCTGACGATAACGTCCAGCATTATCATCATCAATATTCTTTAAGATAAGCTGATGGATATTACGAATTTGCCACTCAGAAAAAGGCTCCTCTTTCCGAATGATATCTTCAACATAGTAAATTGCATTTCTATGGTTGATCGCTTCGAAGTGTTCTCTTAATGCCTTTCCACCAACAGTAATACCTTCGAGTACTACTTTTGTTTCTAGCAGGGTGAGGGTATTACCTTCAATTGCATTCGAATGATAGGTCCAACGGACAATAAGATCTTCTTGTAAATTTTTGACAATTGATGGAGAAAGGGGGCGATGTTGATCTAATTTTTTCTTTAAATCATCAATAGTTTCAAACATAACCTTATCCCTGAATTTGTCTTAGTCGATAATACATGAAAAAAGAAATATCAGAAATGTAGTGATATATCATTACATTTTATTGATTATAAAAGTAGTAATTGGAAGGCTTCCAGTATTCTAGACACGAGACAGCTTCATTTTGAAGACACATTATTGTTCATTTTACCCATACATCTATGGCATGTTGCAGATGACCAGTTTTGACATAAAGAGTTGCACCTGATGGACCTGCCTGAAATTTAGCGGCACTATTATTGATGGGAAGACGGACCCATGAACCTGCTGGATATATTTCAGTGCCGCAAAATAATTGACCTTTGATAATTAGAAACTCAATCCCTTGTTCTGATTTCTCTACGAAAATTTGATCAGGTTTTAGCTTTTCTAAATAGGTCTGCTCATGTTCCGATTGAAATAACGGGCATATCATCCGATGTTCGGTAAGCTTCCAATTCGCTGGATCATTGGTATTAATCCGGATGGGCTCTATCTCATGTTCAGTCATTTGCATCAGTTTCACAAAGATTAAACAACCTGCTTTACTGGAAACCCGATGAGTTGAATGATGGGGGTTGCGTAAATACCAGCCTGCTGGATAATCATCTTCAGCATTCTCGGTAAAAATGCCTGACAAGATGAGGACTTCTTCACCCAAAGGATGTTGATGTTCAGGAAAGGCAGATTCTGGTGCGTATTTCACAAGACTAGTTGCACGTGCTTTCTCATCGCCAATACGATCAAGCATCATTCTATCGACTTCACCTCCTGGAGATTTCACCCAATGGTAATCCTCTGGCTTGATGATGACGGGTTGTGAGAAGTCGGCATGAATAAACATAATGAACCGTACCGGGTTTGTCGGAGACTTTTTTATTTAAGTTAGGCCACCTGACCTAACGGATTAATCTTATCATAGTACATTGCTTCAAACTCAAAAGGCGATACATAACCCAGTGCACTGTGTACACGCTTTTTGTTGAACCAATCTAGCCAATTTAATGTCGCAAGTTGTACATCCGCTAAACCTTGCCAATCTGCTTTTAAATATTCAATCACTTCTGTTTTGTATAAGCCATTCACCGTTTCAGCCAAAGCATTATCGTATGAATCACCTGTCGTACCGACTGATGCTCGTAAATTTGCTGCTTCTAAACGATTGGTATAGCGAATAGAAAGATATTGAACACCTCTATCTGAATGATGAATCACATTCTTAGGCATACCTCGATCGTGCAATGCTTGCTCCAATGCATCGAGCACCATATCTGTATTCATCCGTGTAGATACTTTCCATCCAACAATTGCTCGTGAGAACACGTCAATAACAAATGCGGTATATACCCAGCCTGAATGAGTTTGAATATACGTAAAGTCACCCACCCATAGTTGGTTTGGATGATCAGCATTAAAATTACGTTTCACTAAATCATCTGCCCGTTTTTGGTCATCTCGGTTACGGGTGGTTTGTTTATTCTTACCACGCCAAACACCTTGTATACCTAGCTTTTGCATCAATCGAGCAACTGTACAACGTGCAATCACATAGCCTTCACGTTTCAGTTGTTGCCAGACCTTACGCACACCGTATCGACCTGAACTTTCTTTCCAAATTCGCTTAATCTCCTCAGCATGCTGCAAGTCATGTAAATCTCGTTTCGCTCGATGTTCTGGATTTACTGTGAGATCTAAAGTCCGGTAATAGGTTGAAGCAGCGATCGGTAAAATCCTACAAATCGCCTCAACACCATATCGATCTTTATTGTTAAGGATAAAATCCACCATTATTTGTGTGGGCGGTCGAGCTCCGCCTGGGCGAAAAAAGCCGCTGCTTTACGTAGAATTTCATTGGCACGTTTTAATTCTTTAATTTCACGTTCCATTTGCTTCATTTTTTCTTGGTCAGATACCTGTTGTACTTTGGCGGGATTTTGTTGATCTAAGTATTTTTGATACCAAACACGTAGTGTTTCAGGAGTACAGCCAATTTTAGGAGCAATTGCGGAAACTGCTGCCCAATTCGATGGATAATCTTTTTCAGATTCAATTAGTAATTGAACCGCTCTTTCTCTAATTTCGGGGGTATAGTTTGGTTTTTTCATCGGAATAGTCTCTCAGAATATTGACTCTCCGACAAACCCGGTACGGTTCATAATGCTGTCCTGTAATGAAGAAACCTAAGTATTTTAACGAGAATGCATAGGTTTATTTTAAAAGAAATAGCGATTAGTTAGCTCACTGTTTCAGAAAAGATAAGCATGTTGATAGCAGATATTACTCACTAAGCTATGAAATATTAATATTTTAGAGTTTAATCAACTGTGCTTTGTTTTTACATCAATTAGGAATGGCATGAAATATCAACCGCCTTATACGATCACCTCTAAAATTATTCACTTGATTGCACAAATTAGTGAATCAATAGGGCGTTTGACTGCATTAACCCAAATCCAAGATAGCCTTAAATTGCGAAAAGCCAATCGTATTCGAACGATTCAAGGGTCTTTAGCAATTGAAGGGAATACCTTGAGTACAGAGCAAATCACAGCGATCCTGAATGGCAAGACCATTATCGCTCCACCTAAAGAAGTTCAAGAGGTACGTAATGCCCTAAAGGCATATGAAGAAATTCAAGATTGGAATCCTGATCAAGAATCGCATTTGCTGAAAGCACATCAAATATTGATGATAGGACTGATTGATGAAATTGGACAGTATCGTCATGGCGGTGTTGGTGTGATGTCAGGGGATCGAGTCGTGCATATGGCTCCGCCTGCAAATCAAGTCCAGCGTTTAATGAGAGAGTTATTACAGTGGTTGGCTGAAGGTAATGAGCACCCATTAATTCAGAGTTCAGTATTTCATTATGAATTTGAGTTTATACATCCATTTGCTGATGGCAATGGGCGGATGGGGCGTTTATGGCAAACTTTAATCTTAAGCCAGTGGAATCCTATTTTTCTCAACATCCCTGTAGAAAGCTTGATTTATCAAAACCAAAAAGCTTATTACGATGCATTGCAAGCGAGCACAAATCGTTCAGATTCTGCACCTTTTATTGAGTTTATTTTGCAGATGATTCTAGATGCAATACTTAGTTCTGATGCCAGCGATCAAGATACCGCTCAAGCTAGCGTACAAGTTAGCGATCAAGTTAAACGTCTCATCCAGAATATGGAGCAGAAAGAATATAGCTTAACTGAGCTTATGGCTCTATTGGACTTGTCCCATCGAGCCACATTCCAAAAAAATTATTTAACTCCAGCATTAGAAGCAGGTGTGATTGAACGTACCCTTCCTGATAAGCCTAAGAGTCCTAAGCAAAAGTACAAATTAAAAAATTGAACTGTACTGAAGTTGATGTGATTATTAATATCATAATGAGCTAATTGAAATGTTATAACATTATATTTATTTCTAAGTGTAATTTGCTGCTATAATGCCGTACGCTACTTCAAATCCTGAATTCGGATTTGAACAAGATTTTAAAGTGATTCAATGCACTAAATCTAATTTGGGTCAAAATTGGGTCAATGAATTTTTTTATTCAACAAAAGAGCTTTAAAATGAATGAGTTAGGTTTTGAGTTCAATTGACGCCACCTCTTAAATTTGTATGTTGTTGAATGACGATATATAAGTAAATGAAGCTTAAATCTCAATGGTTTAGGCTTTTTTTATGCCTGTATATAACTGAGCTTAACCGAGTATATGAGTTTGATCATATCGTGTATTATTGATAAGTAATTGAAACCATTGTGATACACAATAAAGCGTTCAGATATTAAAAAGCGCCCTTTATCAGATCCAGTATTAGAAAATCTAAAATCTGAAGATAAGGACTATCGGGAACTTGATTTTGTTCGCCATGTTATCCAAGAAAAAAAGATCTATAAAATGGGAGATTATTTAAGGCATTTTAGGCAGATGATGCCCGACTATTGAGAACGTTGCTACTATTTATATCCGATAAAAAGAAGAGCAGTTTTTGAATGATAAAAGATCTTTTATTGTTATTGGTAGGTGAAAGTTTAGATTAACGATTCACCTACCAGCTGGGTCTGATTCTGTCCCCAAGATTTATTTTATCAGCTTGAGCGTTAAATATTGTCGCTCAGGTTTATTCTATTTTGCGAAATTTTTTTTTGTGAATCTTTACCCCAATTGAATTTTTGTGCACAGATGCCTAATCCCACAATAAAGAGTGCAAGCAAGCTGGTATAAGTCACTTCTTTGAAATATGTTCCTTCAACCAGCATGGTAATCAGGGCACAAATAATAAAGAAAATTGCCAGATAAGTCAGCCAGGGGAATAACCACATTTTAAAGTCAATCACTTGTCCTTCCGCTTCTAATTTCTTACGCATACGTAATTGAGAAAAAGCAATGGTGAGATAGACATAGAGTGCCGCTGTACCTGTCGCTAACATAAAGATGTCGTAGACATTCATACTTTCAGTGGCCGTCAGGTAGGTTGCCAATAAAGCGAATGATGATGACACCAGAACACCCATCCAAGGACTACCATTACGGTTGATTAAACCAAAACTTTTCGGTGCATCGCAACGTTTTGACAATGAAAACAGCATGCGTGAACAGGTATAGAGTGCAGAGTTAAAACAGCTACACACTGAAGTCAGAACCACAAAATTGACAATGTGTTTTGCTTCTGGAATACCAAGTGCAGTTAAGGTCACACTATAGGTTCCCCAAGTTGGGTCTTTGAGTAGTGGATTGTTATGTGGAATGAGGCAGACGGTAATAAGCATTGAACCAACATAGAACAACATGATACGCCATACCACTGAGTTCGATGCTTTACGGATTTCACGTGCAGGGTTTTGTGATTCTGCGGCAGCCACCGTCACAATTTCAGCGCCAATGTAGGCAAACATAACTCCGAGTAATGCCGTGATTACCGCAGAGAAACCATTGGGCATGAAACCTTCAGCGGTTAAATGGGTAATACCTGTCGCACCTGCTTGGCTCCATGGCCATAAGTGCATGACGGCCAAGCTACCAATGACTAAGAAAATAACAATTGCAATCACTTTGATCAGTGCAAACCAAAACTCAAATTCACCATAGTTTTTGACATTTTGTAAGTTAACTACAACCAATGACACAATCACTAGGAGCATATAGCCCCAGATGGGGATAAACGGAAACCAGCTGTTGAGAATTTTACCTGCGACATACGCTTCCCAGCCCATCAGTAAGGCCCAAGAACACCAATACAGCCAGCCAATGGTAAAACCTGCCCAGCGGCCAATTGCACGATCAGCATAGGTTGAGAATGAACCGCTATCCGGGTTGAGAACGGCCATCTCACCCAGCATGCGCATGATTAATAGAATGAGCAACCCACCAAAAGCATAGGCCAAAATTGCAGCGGGACCTGCCGAGTAGATTACATTACCAGAGCCAATGAACAGTGAGCCACCAATTACCCCGGCAATCGAGATCATTGTAAGATGACGTGACTTAAGTCCACTTTTTAAGCCGTGTGATGAATCGGGCGTGGAGACATGTTGATGTTCTGCCATATAATTTCCCTTAATATCCATAGTGTAACAGCAATAGAGCTCTCTACCTTGTGTACACTATCTATCCTTTGAAACTGTAACCGAATTCGCAATCACTTCATTAATTTTAAGTTAAACTTAATAAAGCTGATGTTTCTATAAACACATGAAAAATCACACTTTGATTACAAAACTGTTACATGCTGTTTATGTATGCTGCTAATTTCTCTTTTTTGTTGTCAGGTGACGAGAGCCATTTTTTAGCTATTGAAGGGAGCCAATTGCTTTAAAAAGGTGAAAATTACAGAAAGAAATGTTTACAGAAAAATAAAGACTAAATAAAATGAAGTGGCCATAAAAGGTTTTACTCCTTGTTTAAAAACTGGCCTATAATATATTGATTTTAAAAATAAAATTTTAATTAGAATCGGAATTTTACTAGTTTAAAGTATGAATTCCATTGTCGCGCAAGCATTTCAACAGTACGCCGAAAGCCACCAATATTTCTTGTTCCCTCACGCAGGCGAAACCGAGCAGTAATCCTTTCTGCCGGGTAGAATAGTGCTTGGTATAGTATTGCGATAGGGCTCTGACCTTAATACCTTGATCAAGTGCATTCGATGCAATCAGGACATCATCACTGCTGCTTGGCAGTTTTAAAATCAGGTGTAGGCCTGCTGCCGTGTTGTATTCGTGCAGAAAATCTTCACCTAAATGACGGTGAATTAAATCAATCAGAAATGCATGGCGTTTACTGTAGAGTAAGCGCATGCGTCGGATATGCGCCTCATAATGGCCTTCACGGATAAATTCTGCCAGTGCCTTCTGATCAATTAAATGTCCACCGCGATAGAGTTCTGCGGCCACAATGCGCAGCGGGGAAAACAGTTTCTTCGGAACCACCAGATAGCCGATACGCAGTGCAGGATAAATGGTTTTGCTGAATGTGCCCATATAAATGACCGGGGAATCAGGTTCCAATCCTTGTAAAGACGGATAGGGCTGGCCTGAAAACCTGAATTCACTGTCATAATCATCTTCCACAATCCAGCTTTTATGCTGCCGGGCAATTGCAATCAGCTGTTTGCGTCGTTCCAGGCTTAGATGTGAACCTAGCGGATACTGGTGGGAGGGTGTAACAAAGATCAGCTTGGGGGGTACTTTCGGATCAAGATCAGGAATAATGCCTTCCTGATCGACCGGCAGTGAACGCAGATTGACCCCGTTAATGCGCAAAATGTTGCGGGCGCCCCAGTAGGCTGGATCTTCGATCCAGACTTCATCGCCAATGTCGCTCAAGGTACGCGAGACTAAATCAATCGCCTGATGCGTGCCTTCGGTAATAATGATTTGATCGGCATCGCATTGCACCGAACGTGCAATTTTCAGATATTCCGCAAGTTCTTGGCGCAGTTCCAGACAGCCGCCAGCATTGCTGTAAATCAAGCGGGTAATTTCCGGTTCACGGCTCAAACGGGTCTGAATTTTGCTAAAAATGTGATGCGGAAACTCTGTCACATCCGGTGCACCGGGAACAAAAGCACCCCATTGATAAGGCGAGGCTGCTGAATAGCCGATTAAGTAAGAACCACGCTGAGACAAGCTGTAACTTTGCTGAGATTTTTTTTCTTGAATAGGGGCGTTGCTATTTTCCGCCTTGATTAAAAAGGATTCGGGCAGTTTATCTGTGACCCAGGTGCCTTGTCCTGTGCGGGCATCGACATACCCTTGTGCCTGTAATTGTTCATACGCACTTAATACCGTATTACGGGAAACCTTGATCTCTTTGGCCAGATCGCGGGATGCCGGCAGACGAGTCTTGGGTGCCAATACGCCGTCAATTATGGCATTACGTAAGCAGCGAAATAATCGTAGCTGCAATGTTCCATCGATATCTTGCTGTAATCGCTGCAGCAAATAGTCTCCAAGCAAGCTACGCAATTGGCTCTCTCCTACAAATTCAAAGTGGCTCTCGTGAGAGCGATATCGGTATGTGCAAAATAATCTGGTCAGGCAGTAATTGTAAAGTATCCCGTTGTTGCACAGTGCATGTAAATACGGGCCTGTAAACGGCAGGCAATATACACATATCTTGGTTAAAGCCAAAGCGAAAAATCCAAGCTGAATGTTTTAGCTCAGATCACGCTGGCTACAGAGCTGAATCAATAAATGCCGACAAGCAGAGATAAATTTATACTTTTTGCGGTCGCAAGGAAATGCGTCTGCATACAAAAAATAGGATCATGCAATGAACACAATGATGAAGGGGCTCACCTATACCGAGCACGGTACGACGGCCTGGAACAATTATCTGAAACAGCTGGATAAAGTGGCTCCTTATCTGGGTGAACTCAGCGAAAGACTGGATATGTTGCGACGTCCGAAGCGAAGCCTGATTGTGGATATTCCGGTGATTATGGATGATGGCAGCGTTCAGCATTTTGAAGGTTATCGAGTTCAGCATAATTTGACCCGCGGTCCGGGCAAGGGCGGTGTGCGCTTCCATCCTGATGTCAATTTAGATGAGGTGATGGCACTGTCGGCATGGATGACGATTAAGTGTGCGGCACTGAATTTACCTTTTGGGGGGGCCAAAGGCGGTGTACGGGTTGATCCAAGCCAGTTATCCAAGCGTGAACTAGAACGATTGACACGGCGTTATACCGCAGAAATCAATTTGGTTATTGGGCCGCAAAAGGATATTCCGGCACCGGATGTGGGGACCAATCCGCAAATTATGGCCTGGATGATGGACACCTTTTCCATGAATGCCGGTTCTACCATTACCGGTGTGGTGACCGGGAAACCCGTGCATCTTGGCGGTTCTTTAGGCCGCAGTAAAGCCACAGGACGTGGCGTGTATATTAGCGGGCGTGAAGTGGCGCAGCAAATTGACCTGGATTTAAAGGATGCCCGGGTGTGTGTGCAGGGGTTTGGTAATGTCGGCAGCGAAGCCGCCTTGCTGTTTCATGAAAATGGCAGCAAAGTGATTTGCGTACAGGATCACTCCGCAACCCTATATCAGGAACAAGGGATTGATATTCCCAAGTTAATGGAATATTCAAACACCTATCACAAGATTCAGGGGTTTGCTGCAAGCGACGAAATCGCGATGGCAAAATTCTGGCAAATTCCCGCAGAAGTGTTTATTCCTGCGGCGCTGGAAGGGGTGATTGATGTGCATGTTGCCCAAACTATTCAAGCCAAGATCATTTTGGAAGGGGCCAATGGTCCGACCCTCACTGAAGCGGATGAAATCCTGAGTCAGCGTCAAATCACTGTTGTACCGGACGTGATCTGCAATGCTGGTGGCGTGACTGTCAGCTATTTCGAATGGGTACAAGACCTTGCCAGCTATTTCTGGACAGAAGAAGAAATCAATCAGCGCATGGATGTGATCATGAAAAATGCTGTGCATGACGTTTGGCTCAAAGCCATGCAGGCCGGATGTTCTTTACGTACCGCAGCTTATATTTTGGCATGTGAACGAATTCTGATGGCTCGCCAAGAGCGCGGCATCTATCCAGGTTAAGGGTAGGGTCTCTTGCAGGATGCAATATTTGACCCGGCATAAGTTTGGATATTTAACGCCTTTGCTGATTCCATTTGGTCAGAAACTTTGCTTTTGCCAGCGACCTGGTTTTGAAAATTATTATTTCTTTTTTGGGGCTTCTATAATGTCGCAACGTTTTTTAGTAAAACCATTTTCGTTCTGTGCGCTTGTCGCCAGTGCCGTTACGATGTCTGCCACCGTGCAGGCAGATTCGCTTTCTTGGGGAGATGCCGATACCGATTTAGGCAAACTGACCGTATCGGGGTGGCTACGAGCGAATTATCAGGATAAGGATTATTCGGACAGTGACCATAAAGTAAAGTTTAATGCGGCGAAACTCAGCCTGAAATATGATGCCAAGTCATTGTTCGGCGATGTGGAATACCGTTGCTATCAAAATGATACCCTATGTGATTTTTCAACTTTGGTGAATGCCAACTTGGGCTATAAGCTGAATGATGACAGCCGCATCACCTTGGGTCTGCAAGATATGCCTTTTGGTATTGGCCGCTTCTGGAGCAGCAGCTGGTACGGCAGTTCAATGGACAATGCCGGACTGGAAGATGTGCATAATCTGGGTATTAACTGGCAGCAGCAGCTAGGTACAAATACCAAAGTCAATGTGGCTTATTTTGTGCGTGATGGGGGAAGTTTTGCCGGCACTGGTGACGATGCTGCGCGTTATGCGGCCAATTATGTCAAGCCGGAAGATGCCAGCACCGATGACATTGAAGAAAAAAACATGTGGGTTGCACGTATCAATCAGCAGATTCCACTACAGGACAGCCCGGTTAAACTGAATGTTGGCGGCTCGTATTGGTATTCAGATTTGGAAAATAACCGCAATGGTCAAACTGGGCATCGCAATGCATGGAATGTGTTTGGTCGCTTAAACTACCAGAATGCAAACCTGACCCTGACTGCCGGACAGAATCGCGCAGATACCCAGGCTGTAGATAATCCAAATTATGCGACGGTAGGTTCTTTTGAATCGAAGTATCATGTGGCCAATAAAGCCAATTATTATGTGGCGAATCTGGATTATCAAATGACTGATTTTTATAAGGATTACGATCTGACGCCTTATGTCAGCTATACCGTCTTTGATAAAGACAAGTCCGGTTTCGCCACATCTACACGCAATATTTTGGGTGCTCAGCTGGATGTTAAGCAGTTTTCGCTGGCAGCCGAATATATCATCGGTAAAAATGATGTATTCATTGGCGGTGATGCCGGTTCTTTGGCGCAAGGAGATGCAGCAGGCCATAGCCGACTGCTGAATTTACTGTTTATGTACAATTTCTAAATTTTTGCTCTCAGTTATCAAGATGGCACCTTATAAAAAGGTGCTATTTTTTTATGGTGTAATTTCAAGTTTATGATTTGTATTTAATTATTCTGTTTTTTGATTTTTTAAATCTTCGGGACAGGGTGAATTGGCCCTGTCTATCTGATTCAAAGTGGCTCTCGTGTCAGGCCGATAAAAGCGCAAAATGAGGAAGATCAACCAGTCATTTGCATCTCATCAATCACATGATATGGATGCCAAAATTTTACACTGTATGAATCAAGAATGAGGATACAAAATGGACAGTAAACACTCTGCACTGAATGCACGTAAACAGCAAGCGACGCCTCGTGGTGTTGGTGTCATGTGTCAATGGTACGCGGAGAAAGCAGAGAACTCGACAATTTGGGATGCTGAAGGCAATCAATATATCGATTTCGCAGGTGGTATTGCGGTACTGAATACCGGTCATCGTCATC
The DNA here is from genome assembly GCF_013420235.1 of Acinetobacter sp. YH01022. Lineage (NCBI taxonomy): Bacteria > Pseudomonadati > Pseudomonadota > Gammaproteobacteria > Moraxellales > Moraxellaceae > Acinetobacter > Acinetobacter sp. YH01022. Next base: position 45,075 of record NZ_VOYP01000016.1, read on the forward strand.
CTAAAATTATTGCTGCTGTTACTGAACAATTAACAAAATTTACCCATACAGCCTATCAGGTTGTACCTTACGAAAGTTATGTCTCTCTTGCTGAGCGTATTAATGAGCGTGCACCAATTGACGGCCCTGCAAAAACCTCATTCTTTTCTACTGGTGCTGAAGCAGTAGAAAATGCAGTTAAAATTGCCCGTGCCTATACTGGCCGTCACGGCATTGTAACTTTTGGTAACGGTTTCCATGGTCGTTCATTCATGACCATGGCCATGACGGGTAAAACTGCCCCTTACAAACGTGACTTTGGGGTAATGCCGGCGGGTGTTTTCCATGCACGTTATCCGGTAGAGTCAAAAGGCATTACTGTGGACGATGCCATCCAAAGCATTGAAGACATTTTTGCTGAAGATGTGGCTGCACATGATGTGGCGGCAATCGTACTTGAGCCTGTGCAAGGTGAAGGCGGTTTTAATGTTGTACCGGCAGAATTTTTAAAGCGTTTACGTGCATTGTGTGATCAGCATGGTATTTTGATGATTGCAGATGAAGTACAAACAGGCTTTGCCCGTACCGGTAAACTGTTTGCCATGAATCACTACGAAACCAAAGCAGACCTGATCACGATGGCAAAAAGCCTGGGCGGTGGTTTCCCGATCTCTGGCGTGGTTGGTCGTACTGAAGTTATGGATGCACCGAATCCTGGCGGCTTAGGCGGTACTTATGCGGGTAGTCCGATCGCCGTTGCTGCAGCACATGCAGTTATTGATGTGATTGAAGGTGAAGGTCTGTGTGATCGTGCCAATGTCTTGGGTGCGGAACTGGTTTCGGTATTAAATAACATTAAAGCCAGCAGCAATGTAGTCACTGATATTCGCGCGCTGGGTTCAATGGTTGCAGTAGAATTGGAAACGGCTGAACAGGCCAAAGCGGTGCAAAACTATGCAATGGCAAATGGCCTGCTGATTTTAACCTGCGGTCGTTCTGGTAATGTGATTCGTTTCCTATATCCTTTAACCATTCCAACAGCGCAATTCCGTGAAGGCCTGGCTATTTTAGAACAGGGATTTGCAACTTTAACTGCATAAGAATGAATGAGGGATTGAAATGCTTCCAGATCATTTGAAATATTTATTACAGCATCCGGATGTTTGCTTGGATCAGCCCTTAAGTGGCGATTACATCGAAGTAAAAGATGCGGCAACACATGACACGCTGGCATGGGTGAAATCCCATGACCGTGCATCGGTAGAACAAGCAATTGCTCGTTCACAGACGGCACAGAAGGCATGGAAAGCACAAACAGCATTACAACGCGCTGATGTGCTGTGGGCCTGGTTTGATTTGATGCAGGAAAATAAAGAGTCATTGGCTCAGATTTTGACTGCTGAACAAGGTAAACCTTTAGCTGAAGCGCGCGGTGAGATTGCTTATGCCGCCTCCTTTATCCGCTGGTTTGCTGAACAGGCGCGCCGTATTGACGGTGAAGTGCTGACACCAACGTTGCCGAATCAGCGCTTGTTGGTCATCAAACAGGCAATTGGGGTCACCGCTGCAATTACGCCGTGGAATTTCCCTGCAGCCATGATTACCCGTAAGGCTGCGCCTGCAATTGCTGCCGGCTGTTCTATGCTGGTTAAACCGGCTGAGCAAACGCCATTAACAGCCTATGCTCTGGAAGTGCTAGCTTTACAGGCAGGTTTACCACAAGATGTATTGCTGCACATTAGTGGCGATGCCATTGAAGTGGGCAAAACCTTGTGCGAAAGCGACACAGTGAAAAAGCTGAGCTTTACCGGTTCGACTCAAGTCGGCCGCATTTTGATGCAGCAATGTGCGCCAACCATCAAAAAACTGTCACTTGAGCTGGGTGGCAATGCGCCAGTACTGGTTTTTGATGATGCCAATCTGGAGCAGGCGGTTCAGGGCATTATGGTCAGCAAGTTCCGTAATAGCGGTCAAACCTGTGTCTGTGCCAACCGTATTTATGTGCAAGATGGCATTTATGATGCGCTGGCTGAGAAATTGACTGCCGCTGTAGCCAATTTAAAAGTGGGTGATGGCCGTCAAGACGGTTCCACTCAAGGCCCGTTAATTGATGAAGATGCAATTACCAAGGTGCAGTCGCATATTACAGATGCAGCGAGCAAAGGTGCACAGATTAAAATTGGTGGCCAGCGTTCAAGTCTAGGCGGCACTTTCTTTGAGCCTACCGTGCTGACTGAAGTAACCCAGGACATGAAAGTGGCTAAAGAAGAAACTTTTGGTCCATTGGCTCCATTATTCCGCTTCCACACGGAAGAAGAAGCGGTGGCGATGGCAAATGATACCGAGTTTGGCTTGGCTACTTATGTATTCACACAGAGTACAGCGCGTCAATGGCGTGTCGGTGAAGCATTGGAATATGGCATGGTCGGAATTAATACCGGTGCCATTTCTAATGAAGTTGCGCCATTTGGTGGTGTGAAGCAATCTGGTTTAGGACGTGAAGGTTCTAAATTCGGTATTGATGAATATCTCGAAATGAAATATCTGTGTGTAGATTTATCTTCATAATAAATGCTACATCAACCAGTTAAAAATCAGCCCTGCCCATTCAGGGCTGATTTTTATACAATAAAAACTGTTTAAACTTAACTCACACAGCAGTTAAAAAATATTTTTAAGCAACATGATTTGTCTATATCAATAACTGGAATTGATTTTCTGCCAAATATCTTTATTGGCTAAAATTATTCTGATCCTAGCCATGAAAGAAGAGTTTCCATTTCTTTTCTTGTAAAGGGGTCCGGTATTTCAACTTGAACCTTACGGTTTTTGATTTTATTCATTGGATTTCTAGAAATAATATTATTCTTTACGGCCACTTCAAATACATCTCTTAAGGGAGTTGCACAGTTGTTAAAAATTTTAGCTGTTTGAAAATGCGTTTTTTTCTGGTCACTATAGTTTTTCTTCTGTTTTAGACCTTTAGATTAGAATTTTTGTAGCATCTATAATCCCAACATTCCAATCAATACCTTCGCCTTCAGGCAACTTTTTCGGCAAATTGAAAAGTCTGGGCGGCCTGGCTGCACTATGGGAACCAGTGCCGGTGATTCTTCCAGATTAAGCAGAGTATAAATATGTTTACTCAACGTATCCTTAGCTTACCAAGTGACATCCTATACCAGCCGTTACAAGCAACAGCTTGTGATAAGCAACACCGTCACCATTTTGAAATTCAACCGTATGCGCTTCAGCGTTGATTTTATTTACGCTATTGCCACGGATGGTTTCGATGTTGCTCATGTCATTAAGCTTTTAACTCAGCAGATACGATGCCGAAGCCCGCAATCCACTCACTGATTTCTTCATAGCAATGTGTCGTCATGTCGTATTCGCCCAGTTCGCTCAAGGCAGCAAATGCAGCCATCCAGGCACGAACTTCCTGACCACCACGGCCACCGTCACGGCGGATTTCAGCTTCAGTCATGGCTTCCAGTGCAGCGAAATCTGCATTTTTGAATTTTTCAAGTAATGCCAGATCCCACTCAGGGTTTAGAGGCACAGAAATGCTCTTGTCGCCTGCAGCCAGACGCTGACCGACAGAAATCACATTCGCCTGACGGGCATTACGTGCTTCAGGTGTCGGGTTACGGCCCGCAATCAGGAACTCTTCCACTTCTGGTGGCACAGAACCCATTTGCGGAGTCGGTGGATCGTGTGAAAGGCCACCCGTACCCAGTACAAGTACACGTTCATTTTCAAGGTTTAAAGATTTGATAAACTGACCTACAGCACGGCCTAAAGCGATGGTACGCTTGGTGGTGGGCATGGGTGCTGCAGCGCCATTAATAAAAACCGGAATTGTTGGATAACGGTCAAGCTGACCTTCACAGAGGAAATGTAAAGGCTGGGTTACCCCATGGTCGGCTTGCATGCGATAAGAATATGCAACATCCACACCTTCATCCAGTACATTGCGAACCAAAGCCAGTGCCTTGTCTTGAGGTACATTCAGGTGGTCATTATCTTTACCATAGTCCCAGTCACCTGCAGCCTTGGCACGAACACCGACACAGAAGCTTGGCATCAGGTCATAGAAAAAACCATTAAAATGGTCAGGACCAAAAGTAATGATCAGGGTAGGGTCATAAGCTTTTACTTCAACTGCCAGTTTGGCAAAGGCATCACGAACAACCTGTTCTTTGCGTTTTTCCTGAGGTGAAGCAAATTCCATTAAAGGGCTATGAGATGCACAAATAAGTTTGATAGCCATAAGAGACTCCTTAAAAGGAAGGCAGCCTAAGAACAGGCTGCCGATAAGTCCGTTTTGATCAGACTAGATTTTTATTCATCAAAGCATCTAGCATACAGCTGACGTAAACTACGGATATCTAGACTGTAACTTGACAAACAAAAATCTTATTCATCAGAAGAACACACTCAGGTTATGTGAGGTATAAGTCACTTGGTCTAGGGTGATTTTGCGGTCAAAAATTTGCCAGCCTAAACCACCTTCAACTTTACGGATCTTGTCGTGACGTTTACCACAGTAAATCGTAATATCTTTCTCTTTTTGAGAACGGTATAACAGGTAAGTCACGTACACGTCGTATTCGCCTGCAACTTCAGTTGGCTCGACAATCACGTTGCTCACCATGTGAGTGGTACGTGATGGAGGCTCTTCCGCCCAAGCCATACCTGTTTCCAGACGTGCTACACGGCGTTCCAACAGATGTTTGTTGTCGTTGAACACCCAAGTTGTTGGTGGCTCAACTGAACGACGACGGTCACGGGTTTGCGCGTTTGGCGTCGTACGCAGGACGTAAGAAACGTCGTCTGCCATAACATCCAGCCATTCGCGGAATTTCCAGTCATCCAGCAATTTTGCTTCACGATAAAGGAACTGACTGATTTCGTAATGAAGTTCCACACTGATTTGACTCATTTCACAAGCTCCTTCTCATATGCTTCAGTTGCTTTCTCAACATCTTCCCATTCTTTATGAATCAGCAGGTCTGCCCAACGACGATAAAAACCACGTGCTGCTGTTTCAGAGAAAATATAGCTGGTGATACCAGGGACACCATCTTCACGTACTTTTTCGCTGCCTTTACCCATCTCAACGATCAGTTTGTTTTGACGAGCTTTATAACCACGTAATACTTTTTGAATTTCTACCCAGTTTTCAGAGTCATCTTGCTCAAGGAAACCAGCAGGACCGAAAGCACGGGTTGCAGAACGTTCAAATGCATCTTTCACGTCTTGTGGTGCATCAGCATCACAGATACAGAATGCCCAAACTTCAGTTTTGTTTGGACCACGTGGGTGCCATACACGAAGTGTTGCAGTACCGTTCAACCAAGACAGTGTCGGGAACATGGTGTTGTGACCTGCTAGACGCAGTGCACGGGTTTCACCTAAACGTTCTTTTACTTCTTCATAAGTTTCACGGAAATAGTTTGCTACTTCACCATCTACCCAAACGTTTGCATCTGGTTTTTCGGTGAAGAAGAAGCCTGAACCATGGCCACGTGAACCGAATTGGATCGCGTCTTTCGCTGTTTCCCACACTGGACGGGCCGTTTGTGCTGCACCAAGGTGTTTAGACGCATCATCGTCCGGTTTTGCACCAAGCACCTGTACTGCAGATGCATGAGAGAACAATGCGTGGTATTGGTCAGATGCGAACTGTTCAGCAGCAAATTTCCAGTTACACTCGATTTCCCACTTGTGTACACCACCAACAATCACTGTACCACCAGGGCGACGATCTAGAACACCATCTAAATACCAAGCCATATCGCCCATGTATTCTTCTAGGTCAGGCGTTGTTTCATCCCAGCAGCCAAATACCAGGCCTTTGTAGGATTTAACACGGGTTACTTCAAGTAATCCCCATTCTTTTTTGCAAGCCCCTTGTGGGTAAGCACGCTCTTCAAGCGGAATGTCTTTTAAAGAACCGTCAATACCGTATGACCAGCCGTGGTATGGGCAAGTGAACGCACGGGTATTACCACAGTCTGCGAAGCTTACGCGCATAGCACGGTGACGACATTGGTTTAAGAATGCTTTAACTGAACCGTCTTTTTGGCGTGCCACAATAATCGGATCTTCACCCATGTAGGTGTTAAAAAAGTCACCGGCTTTAGGAATCTGGCTTTCATGGCAAAGGAATAACCATGTACGACCAAACACGCGTTCAAGTTCTAATTCGTATAAATCTGGATCTGTATAAATAGATGGAGTAATACGTCCATTTTGTGCATCGACTAAAGCGTCGATTTCGCGCACATCAATTTTTCCACTCATGAAAAGCTCCTGCGACCAATCTTGGCACAAAGTAATAGACTTAACTTTTCAACGATGATGAAATTTTCGGGTGTATTTTAGGAAATATTTTATTTATTTTAATTAATATATTTAATGGATTATTATTGTGGTAATAATTCCTATTAAATTGCTCGTGATTATAATCTGTTTTTTAATTTAATGAACGTATTTTTTTTAGTAATTCCTACTAAATTGATAGTATTTAAAGTGTGTTTTTTTAATTTAATTAATATTATTTAACTAGAATATTGTTTTTCAATTTTTTATTGTTTATTTACAAACATTTAATTTAATATTATCTATTTTTATTGATATGTTTTTTCATTGTTTTTTAGGAATAATTCCTACTAAATTACTCATATTTTGGATGTGTTGTTTTATTTTAATTTTTGTATTTACAATTATAATTAAAGTAGTAATTCCTACTAAAATACTTATATTTAAGGTGGGCATATTTTTTTAGGTGTTAGGTGTAAGATTTTTTATTACTCGGCGAGTCGGTTATATAAAACTATGGTGCCTCCATTACTTTATGAGCGTTGCTGAAGAGGTGAACTTCTCTTAGTCAATAAATCAAAGATGAGGAATAAGGCATTGATGTGAAAAGCCATAATGTATCAAACCTAAAGAGGAGTTTGCTGAGGAAAATGTATTTTCCTTAAATGGGTACTTGACCCTGCACAACGCGGTTTTTGACTTTACTAAAAGCTTAGGGCATTCGGCACAATATTGTACAAAAGGTCAAGAATATCCTGTCTAACCTTTATTATCTCGATCGGGGTGAGCTGAGAATGTACCATTTTGCTGGGCTATATTGTGTCTTTGAGTATGGATGAACGTGTGCTTCAGTCATGGATATAAAGCTAATTTATCCTTTAGGTGAATATGAAGGAACTCCGGAGGAGTACAGAGGCTCGTTTTTTATTTCTTTTGATAAATCGTTTATTTTTAAATCATCAACCATCGTTCAAATTCAGCAACTTTAGCTATTTTTCTAACCATGGCAGCATCAAAAAAAACTATCAAAAAGCCCACATTAATCAATTCCTGACGAATATCCTCTATCTTTTGCTACTTAAGTCTAATACGGTTTTCATGAATAAAAATAGGGATTTAGACGCCAAAAATATTGTGAAAATTATGTTTAACTCTAAATCAGCATTTAATGAAAGTAGTAATCATTTAATTATCGGTAATCCCCCTAAAAATGATCGTCTCTCAGACTCCCATGAATTATCGTTAATTATCAAAATGAAAATATTTTAGTGATAGAGGAATACCACAAACCTATCTCATAATTTTTTATCATCATTCATTAAATCCTATGAAAAATTAGTAGTTTTGCTCACTAAAAAATACGTTTAGATTAATAAAAATACAATTATGAAATAGGCCTATTCCATTTTTTGCTTAAATATAGAAAAAGTGTTGAATAGCATATTTAGACCGATATTGGACATATTGGACAGTGATGACGAATCACATCAACTCTAGTCTCTATAAAGAGGTGAAATGATGAATATTGCAAAGAATAGCATATGCCTTTGGTACGATAATGACGCTGAAGGCGCTGCAAGATTTTATGCTGAGACCTTTCCTGATTCATCGATCGGTGCAGTACATTGTGCACCTGGAAATTATCCATCAGGGAAAGCAGGGGATATTTTAACTGTGGAGTTTACCGTGCTAGGCGTTGCCTGCATCGGACTGAATGGCGGATCAGCATTTAAACACAACGAAGCGTTCTCATTTCAGGTGGCGACCGAGGATCAGGATGAAACGGATCGCTACTGGAATGCGATTGTCGGAAATGGTGGTCAGGAAAGCGAATGTGGTTGGTGTAAAGATAAATGGGGAATCTCTTGGCAGATTACCCCAATCGTCCTAACGAAAGCTTATACCAGTCCTGACCGTGCGGCTGCCAAACGTGCATTTGATGCCATGATGACCATGAAAAAAATTGACATTTCTGTAATAGAAGCCGCATTTCGTGCTTGAGATGTGGGCAGGAGCTGGCAATTCCTTCAAGTTGTGGCCGCTTGCTTAGATGGGGCAACTCAAAACATGTTGAAAAGAACCATATTTAAAAAACCAAATCAAATATTAAAAAACTTTTATTAGAAAACTCTTGTTCGAGAATTTTTATCAGTTGCCTGATTAGAAGCTGCAAAATTAAAGCCTTCTATAATTTTTAGCACAGGTTAAAGCAGCTGAAGCTGCGTTTTTAATGAAAAATTTAAGCTGTCACTACATCTGAAGTGATGATCACTTATCATGTTCTTTCCCTATTCAAAAAGAGAATAGACAATATTTTTCCACAATATTGGGGACAGTCCAAATAAGATCGTTTTATGTTCAGGATACCGTGAGTGGCATGGTTTCTATATTGGTAAATTATTGTGTCCTAGTGATTTCATTTGTTATGAAATCTGTGCATTGCGGTACATCATATTGATGGAATAATTAAATGTGGTTAAAAATAATCCATAAAACAATAATGATGCTTTTCTCCATTTTAGCTATTTTTGTTATAAGGCGAATATTGGATCTTATAACTTGAGTGAGGGGTCCAAACATAACCTCCTATTTGGAGAAAAAGACCATGAACATCGCTAAAATATTAATGATGAGCGGATGGATAGTTCTATCCACACTGGCCATACTTGCAGCGGAGACCACAGGTGGCAAACCGGGCAGTACCTCCGCAGCTGACCAGAAGGCTATCGCCAGCGCCATGAGCGCAGCACCGAAAAAAGTCAGTGCAGCAGCCACCATTGTGGTTATAGGCAAAGATGGCAAGATGCGCACTTTGCGCAAAGGCAATAATGGTTTTACCTGTATGCCTGATAATCCGACTACCCCCGGTCCAGATCCAATGTGCATGGACAAGGATGCGCTGAAATGGGCAGAAGCCTGGATGGGACACAAACCGCCAAATGTAGGTAAAATCGGCTTTATGTATATGTTGGCGGGTGGAACCGATGCCAGTAATACCGACCCATATGCCCAAAAACCCACCAAAGGTAACCATTGGATCAAGACCGGCCCACACGTCATGATTGTCGGTGCCGAATCTGGTTTTTATAACATGTATCCCCAAAATGCCCAGCCAGATACTGCCGTACCTTATGTCATGTGGCCCGGAACGCCTTATCAGCACTTGATGATTCCGGTTAAATAAAGGTCATCGTGCGCTGTCGTGGTCATGATTCTTTAAACGCAGATTATCTTTGGAGATAAACACTTTATCTTGTATTGCAGCGGTTTGCTGAGTATGCCGCTGCAATTTAAATCCCGTTCAGGACTGCAACATGCCGCTGCGATTAGATGTGATGAACTTAACACCTATACCTGTAGTCAATTGGAAGAGCTAAAGAATATAGCCACCAAGACCTGTACAAATTAAAAAATGATGCGACTTGGATTTGCTTGTTTTTAAAGTTATTTTACCGCTAAGGACTATCCAGTGTCGCCATTTCTATGAATGATTTTGCATCATTCTTTTGTAATTTGATCTTTATTAATATCCTGATCGGTATTCAGCCATTCAATTTTTTTCACCCGATCGTTCACGATGGTAATGGTGTAAAGCATATTTTCAACTGTATAGGTATAGTCCATGGCTAGATAATGGTTTTTTCCTTCTTTGATTTCATGTGTGCTCATGGAGTTGGGGGATAAAGACATACGGTTTTGCATGTCGGAATAAGAATCTCCCAAACTGATGGACTGACCAGAAGGCGTGTGGATGGATGATGTCTCATTCGCTGCGTGATTAAATGACACTACTGACAAAAAAATCACTGGAATTATATATTTAAGTAACATGTTATCCCCAAAATAAAATGACAATCAAAACAATTTATCAATATAAAGAACAAAATAGCAGCATGTCTGTAGCAGAATTATTAACAGAAATAAGGCTGGATGCTGGATAAATTAATCTGACCTGAAGCTGTTTTACCGCCCTATATGCTTACTAGGTAAACGACTTAAACAAGGGTTTTGAAGACATAAATAAAAATACAATATGAAATAGTCCAAGCTATCGATTTATTTGGATTTATTCATACATTCATCAAGCTATAGAGAACTATGCTTAACCTTCGAGGCATTTAAAGCTAAACTATACTATTCAGCTGTATGTCCGTACTTGGAGTAAACTTATGTCGTGGCTTTCTTCGCTTAAATCTGTGTTTTCACCCGCGCAAGAGGTGAAGGAGGAAGAAATCCAGAATGTGTTACAGGGCTATATCTTGCCCAATTCCAAGCATGCCCTGAAAGACCGGATTACTCAGGTCAATGTAGAAGGTCAGGTATTACAAATCACTCTTCATACTTATCCTGAAGAAGCTGATCATTTACAACAAATTCATGATGATTTGGCCGATGCACTGGAAAAATGCGGCATCCGGGAACTGAATATGCATGTTATTCAACAAAAGCATAAACAGGATGAAAGCTGTTCTAATCCTGAGCATGGCAAACAGGGGCATAGCTGTGCAAGTGATGCACAGGCTTCAACGGCAGCTTCAGCGCAAAAACTTCCCCCTGTGGTAGATGCTGCCGGACAAACTGCTCCAGCTGAAAGCAAAGCTGCAGAAGATCCGAATAACCCACCAATCCAGAAACCGGCACCGCAGCAAAGAGATGTGCCCAAGCATCCACGCATTCAAAATGTGATCCTGGTTTCATCAGGTAAAGGGGGAGTGGGCAAATCGACCACCACCGTCAATCTTGCATTGGCTTTACAGAAACTTGGCTTAAAAGTCGGTGTTCTGGATGCAGATATCTATGGGCCGAGTATTCCAACCATGCTGGGCAATGCCGGACGTACGCCCATGATTGAAGCAGAAAACTTTGTTCCGCTGGATGCCTACGGTATGGCAGTACTCTCGATTGGACATCTAACCGGAGATAACAATACCCCGGTTGCCTGGCGTGGTCCCAAAGCGACTGGCGCTTTAATGCAATTATTTAATCAGACTTTGTGGCCAGACCTGGATGTATTGATGATTGATATGCCACCAGGGACAGGGGATATTCAATTAACTTTGGCGCAGCGTATTCCGGTGACCGGGGCAGTGATTGTCACCACCCCGCAAAATGTTGCCTTACTGGATGCAACCAAAGGCATTGAACTGTTTAATAAGGTCCAGATTCCGGTAATTGGTGTAGTGGAAAATATGTCGACCCATATCTGCTCTAATTGTGGTTATGAGGAACAGATTTTTGGTACAGGTGGAGGTGACAAATTGGCTGAACAATACCATATTCCTTTACTCGGGCGTTTACCGCTCAATGTGCAAATCCGTGAAAATGCCGATGCTGGTAAACCTTCTGTACTCGTGGGGGATGATGCAGCTGAAAGTTATATGGCGATTGCGCAAAAAATTGCCGATCAATTGCCGAAAGTAGAAAAACCACACAATAGAATTTTTTAAATTTACTGTCTGATTAAAGCAATATTTTCGAAAAGCCCAATGTTGTTTGGGCTTTAATTCCTTTAATTTTCTCTTGATGGGAGGAAATAAATCGGGGGATCAACAATTAGACAGAAGTTTATTTTATTGTTAAAGCGAATATGAATAGGCTAAATAGTGAAATATAGTTAAAAGATGCAATGATTATTGAAAATATCGGCGCCGTTTATGGTGCTGAATAATATTCCATCGCCACAATAATCGGGTAATCACGAAGAATATAATTGCAAAGATGAAAGCCTCTAGTACCAACCCGAATAATAAAATTTTCGCCAGACTCAAGTCGATGTGTCCATGCCCAAAGTGGGTGATAGCGTGGCTGATCTGATGCAACACCCCCAGCATCATATCCTGATCAATCATATTGACCTGGAAAATTTTGCTGCCTAACCAGAACCCCAGATACAGAATTGGAACCAGGGTAAAAGGATTGGTCAGCCAGGCAAGACATAAGCTCACAGGTAAATTGACTTCAAATAGCAATACCGTCAATACAATCAAAATACTGTGAAATGGTAAAGGTAGCATGCCCCAAAACGTGCCAATAAAAACAGCTTTTGAAATGGACTTTCTGTTCACATACCAAAGTAAAGGATTTAAGGTACGCTCACCAAAAATTTTCATTACTTTCATCCCTGCAACTTTTTGCGGTGAGGGAAGCCAGGACTGAAAGAACTGTTTTGCCATAAAAATAGGCCGCTTAAATGATGATGTATTGTGCCTGAATCGATCCCTCAGAGACAGATCAAGCCAGATAAATATAAATGATCAACCTTAAAATAGTATTTGTTGAAATTTTTTTTAACAAATGACTCAGGAGTTAAACTACAAAAATAACTTTAATTTATTGAAATTTAATAAATTAATAAAACAGATTGGGCAATTTTAAAAGATGTGAAATTTCTGATTTGCCAAGTACAATAAACTGATTTACTCTTCGTGCACTCTATAGAGAGATCGCATATGATTTCATGGTTATTCATTGGTTTAGTCATTAGCATTTTATTGACGCCTGGTCCAACAAATACCTTGCTTGCATCTTCCGGCATTCAGGTCGGTGTACGTAAATCATTACGATTGATTCCTGCTGAAGCGATTGGTTATTTAATTGCAATTACGCTTTGGGGCATGATCATTGGTAGCGTTTCAGCTAAATTTCCCATGCTTCCGACCTTGTTAAAGCTACTGAGTGCATTCTATATTATTTTCCTCGCCATTAAACTTTGGAAAACTGCCGATATTGAAGCAAGTTTTAATCTGCCGACCATCCGTGCCCGCGAATTGTTCTGTGCAACTTTACTCAATCCTAAAGCCTTACTATTTGCTTCGGCTGTTTTTCCAAGTACGGCATGGCTCAGTGTGAATAATTATGCTGCGCATATTGCAATGTTTCTGGTTCTCATTGTCCCGATTGCCTTGTTCTGGACATTTATTGGATCAATTCTGGCTTCTAATAAAGTACGCTGGTTAAATCAATCCAATTTGCAAAAGACTGCTTCTATCATCTTAATCAGTTTTTCAATTCCATTAAGTTATTCTGCTATTTTGAGTCTTTAAACTTTTAAGTCTTGAAATTACGGCGATGAAAATATACATTTTGTAAAAAAACACCTCATCGCCTGATCATTATTTTCATTGTAGCCAATTTCAGTTAAAGTACAGCGCAATAATCGAATTAACTATTTTTGGATTGAAATAATGGCAATTAAGTCTGATCGTTGGATTCGCGAAATGAGCGAAAAACACGGCATGATTGAACCGTATGCGGAAAACCAGGTACGTTATGATGAAACTGGTGAAAAACTCATTTCTTATGGTGTTTCAAGCTATGGTTATGATGTTCGTTGTGCACGCGAATTTAAAGTATTTACCAATGTTCATTCAGCAATTGTCGATCCAAAAAACTTTGATGATAAAAGCTTTATCGACATTGAATCCGATGTCTGTATTATTCCGCCCAATTCATTTGCTTTGGCTCGTACTGTAGAGTATTTCCGTATTCCGCGTAATGTTTTGACTGTATGTCTTGGTAAATCGACTTATGCACGCTGCGGTATTATTGTGAATGTCACTCCACTTGAACCAGAGTGGGAAGGACATGTGACACTGGAATTTTCAAATACCACCAACTTGCCAGCACGTATTTATGCAGGTGAAGGCGTTGCGCAAATGTTGTTCTTTGAATCTGATGAAGTATGTGAAACTTCATATAAAGACCGGGGTGGTAAGTATCAAGGACAAACTGGTGTGACTTTGCCAAAAGCATAAATATTACAAATAATTGAATAAGCGGATCATTTTGGTCCGCTTATTTTTTGCTTGCTTCATTCATCGGAAACTGTGTTCATTCGCCCAGTTTTTTTTGCAATTGCAATAATATTCAGCATAATAAAAAGTTGAACAGACTTGGTCAGAAGATTGTCGTCATGACAAATAAATAAAAATTCGACATACCAAGCATAGGACGAATTAAAAAATAATGATGCGGAGCATCTGATAAAAAGGAAGGTCGTGATGACTCAGAGTTGGAATAATACAAGATTTAAAAAATCTTGTTTGGCGAGCATGCTCGCAGCTTTACTTAGCCCATCAGTTTATGCGCTTGAATCTTTGTCAGATGATCATCTTTCTGAAACTACAGGTGAAGGCGTTGCTTTAGCCCTTGAAAATTTTAAGATGGTCTTTCAAGGTCCAAACGAAATCTCACAAGCTTCAAGTTATGGCAAAGGAATTGTCGATCCGGGACAGTATGACACGGGCTTTATCCGAATTATTCCGACCGGTGAAAATTATGAGCTGCTTGGTCAGCGTGCTTATACTAAAATTTATAATAAAGCTTATACGGATGCTTACTTAAGCGGGAAGGCTGCTAATTATAACGGTGTTTACGAAAATACTTATCAATCTGCTTATAATACTTATAGAACAAATAATTATACGACTGTTAACACAACTGTAAAGAATAACTATACAGCAGAATATCGGGGGAATGTGGTACAAAGTTATGTCGACTCTCCTTTGATGAAGCAATATTATCAACAACGTTATGATGATTATTATGATGGGAATTTGTGGCCATTAAGTGTAAAAGATGATGGTACAACTGAACCGGGGTCTGCCGAATCGACATTATGGTTAAAAGACAAATCCCAACAATATGCTACAAAAAATACATTAGAAATGATTGAATTGCTTTATGGCAATCGTTCAACTGAAAGTATACCTACAACTACCTATTCACAAAGTGTAACCAGGCAAAATACGATCGACACCACTGTTGCGAATCAACTGGAAGCTAAAACCCAAGCAGTACTTAATCAACAAGCCGCTGAATATGCGAAAAGCGTAGCCACTACAGCAAGTAATACTGCACTTGCTGAGGTTGAAGCTGAAGCCATTCGATTGGCAAAATTAGCAGCAGCTCAAGCTACAGTGGGAAGTCTAAGAACCAAAGCAGACGTTTTTATTTATGGCCTGGCCCTCTCTAAAAGTGATGGGTCCTTGAGTACCCGGTACAGTAATCAAGGTTTTAATTGGGGAACAGCAGCAAATCCATGGCTGATTCGTGCAGGTAATGTGGATACGATTCAGTTTGCAAAAGGCAATAAGGCCAATGTCGGTTATATTGCATTGGAGGCACCTTTAAAGCTAAAAGGAACAGATACCAGTGATACTTTTAAATTAGGCTTCTGGAGCGATATTTTTTCACGCCAATTAAATTCAAGTAATATGGTGGATCCGTTAACTGGAGCACCCACTTCTGGACTAGATAAAGATTATCGTTTGAGAACCCAGTTTATTGCCAATGGCTTGAATTTAAATGGGTCACAAGTTCGATTATTCCAAACATTACCAGCAACGAGCAATGCCAATTACAATCAAACTTTAGGCATGGCTGCAATTTTACGTCTAAATACTCATGATGATCCATCCACGCTAAAAGCAACGGATGCTGACCTGGATGCTCGTGGAATTAGAATGAGTACTGCTGCAAAAAAAGGCCCGGACAGCACTCCTGATCTATATGATGGTACCGCCGTCACTCCAGCGATTGACCGCTCATTAGCTCCTATATTTAATGATGTGGAAGGGATGTATTTATATAGTCCCAATATTAACTTGGTATTGGGGAATATGTATCAGCCTTTTATTTTAGGTTCTGAAGGTAACAATATTATTTTAGAAATTACCCGTATTCCAAATGTGCCAGAAATATATTCACAAATTTATACCTATTACAGTGATACAGACTCAACAACTGTATTGAAAGATAAAAATAATCAGAATATTGCGATGATCGATAAAGATGGAGTGACCTACACGAAACTTTCTGATTATTTAAAAGGTTCAACCTGTAATGTTTATAGTTGTGGTACTGAAATTACCACGACGGCAAATAATATTACTACGACTTATCAAGGTCGAAATGCAACCCATAGTAGTATCAGTATTGGTACGGTAGAACGGTCAGCTACAGGTAATTTGTTAAACGCCAACAAAACTGCAGATGCAACCGGTGTTGTCTTTAAAAATATTAATGGCCAGGCGACAAATTTAGGCTCAGTTGCAATTGATGGTGTACTCATTCAGCACCTAAAAATAAAAACAACAGGTTTATAGGAGAATAGGCTATGTATCCAAGTATTAAAACTTCTATCCTGAACCTGGTTTGTTCAATTTCTATGTTGGCTTTTACCCCTATTGCAAATGCACAGTTAGTAGGTATGGCTAATGATGAGATGACTGATATATCTGGACAAGGTGGTGCAGATTTAAGTTGGACTCTATCGTTAAATCATCGCTATGCTAAAGATTTATCTCTAAAAAATATTTCAGTTTTTGATGCAACAGGTAAGGCAACAGAGGCATTTTATACTTATAGTTGTACTGATAATGTATTTTGCCGTTTAGCGATCGCACCGAATAATCATAAAGATGCTGCGGGTAATAAAAAATGGTTGGTTTTTAAAGGCATTCAAGGCACCTTACAAATTGATCAGTTTTCATTAGATGGTGCGACCATTATTAACCGTGATGGTAATCCTCAGACTGCATTACAAATTTCTTTTTTTGATGATAAGCCACTGAAAATTAGGAATTTAGGTTTTAATACTTTGGCGGTCGAAACAGGTGATGCAGGTGTTGAAGGGTATGCCAATAATATGATTTATAGCACCTATACAGAAAAAAAATCTGATGGAACAACAGTTGCAGGCTTAGATGTGCCGACGTTTGATAAAAATACAGAAAAAGGCTTTATGGGCTTAAATATGCATGGCAATTTGCATATGTCAGGCAATTTAAAAATATTCAGTTTTAACTGTACAGGTGCAGGAACTGCGCGCTGTTAATTGAATAAAGCCAGATAGGGATATAAGAATGAAAAAAATAACAAAGTTAAAAATACTTACGGCAAGCATTTTGATTGCACAACAAAGCCATGCATTTGAGCAACTTTCCGATGATTATCTTGGCTCAGTAACCGGGCAAGATGGTATCAGCATTACACATGAGATCTCCAAGGCAACTATAAATGCTGTCAATTGGGTTGATTCTTCTTCAAAAAGCAATGCCAACGATTCATTACTACGTCCTGATACCATGAAGATGGGGCTGAAAGATGTGACCCTGTCAGGTGTCAATAATCAATCGATTATTTCTACGCTTGACTTTGATGTGGGGGCAACTGATCGAGGGGCGGGGATTCGCATAGAAGCCAATATTTCTCCATTTGAATTAGCTGTTAACAACCTCATGTTACTGTGTACTGATGCAACTAAATGTCAGACTCCTGAACAAAGTTTGGGTTCTCTCGATATCAAAACCAGTTCACCACTTCGTTTACTTCTTCAAACGCAAGCAGGATTATTTAATCGAGATGAAACGGCACACCTTAATTTTCAATTGCAAAATGCCAGTATCAGTCATGGTTTAAACGGGCAAAAGCTCACTTTGAAAGATTTTAACTTCAATTTTTCTGGTGATGGCTATATGTATCTGAACTCTTATCAAGAAAGAACATCAAGCAGTTACATGGATGAAGGGATTGTTCTGACTACAAAGAGTCGTAATGGTGTGACGGATCATGTTGTAATGTTGGGACGAGTAGATGACAGCGATCCTGTCGCCAGTGCAAATTCACTGCCTGGTCGTGATACCGTACATTCATCAAGAACCAAGGCAACCAATCCAGGGGTAAATATTGACCTGCGTTATGGCAGTGATCCGAATCAGCAACGAAATTTAATTCGTATGGGGGCATCGGGCGCGGTAACCAATGCCACAATTTTCTTAAATGCCAATCAAAGTGGGATTACAGATTTTGGCCGTACTTCAACAGCGACATTAACAGGTTATGATGCGGTAGGGCTAGGCGGGCTGCATTTTGGTATTTCTGCCGATTTTACCCGTGAAGGGAATGCACTTTTAGGTACGAATCAGCCCCCAACAACCCTTGAGATTGGTCATACAGGTAATGGAAGTTATGCCATTGAATTTTCCAATTTATCACCTTTAACTGTTCGTAATTCGAGTTCTAAAACAGATTTAAATACCAAAAATGCCTATATTGATTTTGGTGACATTTATATTAATGCAATACAAGCAAAAAGTTTAGATTTTTTAATTAACGATAAAATTAAAAAGACTTTAGGGGTGAGCAATTTAGTTCAGACGCAGCAATTATCATCGCTTGAAAAAGGTAATGACTTTGCATTAATCGCTATACGTAGTATGGATTTTCAATCGATTGCACGTAAAGCACGGTTTATTGCGGATAACTCTTTAGCTGAAATTACCAATGATACCAGTAGCTGGGGAATTGGTATCCCTGTTTATAATCTGAATGCGAATATTGCGCTTGCAGGCACAGAATATACATCAAAAGTGGATGGTGGGACTAAAAAAGGAATTGCCTACAATGTAATGGCAACTACCGATGGTTATGGAATTGACACAAAAACGGGTGCAGCGAGTACTACATCATTAATTTTAATAGATGGAAAAAAAGGGCTGCACAATGAAGAAGTAAATTACTATGCCGGTTTACGTAATATTGATGCATTTGTCAAAGCCAAAGGCGTGATTGGTTACGAAGAGCAAGGAATCTACATTAGCGCCGATGATTTGCTTGTCGCTGCAAGTGCAGAAATGGCGATTGGTCAATTACCTGGTTCGCTCTATAACTGTACCAGTGGTTCTGTTAAATGTGGCAGTGTCGTTCCTGTTGATAATTTCGCCCGCAAAGATGATGTGCTGACTTCCATTGCCTTTAAACTGGATGGTAAAGGTGATTTGTTTATTATTCCCGGTATGAATGATAATGCAGAAAATAACTTCTTATCTTTCCGTGCTAACTTTGAATTTAATGCATTATCAGACACAGATAAATTGAACCCCAATATTTTGGGAAGCTACTTTAGTTTGATTAACGAAGATGTTGATGCGAATAACACGGTTGTGAAAACTTCAAGTATTAATTTGAATAAATTGCAAGGTGTCCTAGCGCTTGAATCACAAGTCAAGATGCAAAAAGATACTGTGGTATTTGATAATAAAGTGGATATTAATCCGGCCAAATCTTTGAATCAGGTATTCAGAACCGAATTATCGATGTCTACCATGCCGAATCAAATGCAGAAAATGGCAGATATTGCAATTACAGGGGGAAGTATTAGAAGTAATTTAGGTATTACTCCACGTTAACCTGTTTGAGAATAAATAAAAGAATAGGGATAGAATTTTATGAAAAAATTATTATTGGCAAGTTTGATTACTTCATCTATTGCAATACCAAGTTTAAGTCATGCAATGGTTGCTATGGATGATGATTCATTATCTGATGTAAGTGGTCAAGCATTATTGTCTATGGAATATAACGCGGGTTATAACGTTATTGATGCTAAAGGACAAAATGTAGACCAGACGAATCTGGGATTTTATAAATTGGGCCTAGAAGCTGAAATGGAAATCAACGCCAATATTAAAAAGCTGCAATTAGGTTGTGGTGGGGTGAATGGTATTGGCAAATGTGATATTGATATTGATAATATTTCTTTAAGTGGTTTGCAAGGCGCAAACTATACTTCTGATGATCGTGCGGCAAGCTCAGCCCTTATTACCAATCCATTTGTTGAGTTTGCTATTAAAAATCCAAAATCTGCTTCTACTCGTGAGGTTCTTGGCTTTCGTTTAAGTGCTGAAAAAATTGCTGGCTTAATGACAATAGGAACAGAAAACAGTAGTACGCCTAATGGTATTAACTCCTTTAGTGGTTATATGAAAACCAAGGCCTCTTCTGGGGTGGCAATTACAGACCCTCGAATTATGGATTATGCAGCAACGGGTCAATATATCGAAGGTGCTGTAACGGGAACATTGGTTGGTATTCCTTTAGAATTGCATTACAAGTCAAATGATTATTCATTTAACTTATCTTCAACAACTGCACCTTTTACCATTCCATCGACGATCGTATCTGGAACACGTATGACAGAGGCTGTCCTAAAAGGAACAGGAACAGTAAATCAAATAGATTTTTCTGGACCTTTAGCTGCACAGATTTCAGCATTAGGTTTAAATCTTACTTTGAATAAACAAATCGATGGTTATTTAACTGGTTTAAAGACTGATATTACAGTAAATCAAAATTTAGGTTTGATTCATTCTTTGTATCTAAATAATGCAAGTTCGTTATCACTACAGACCCAGCAAATATTGTGGCCGGGTGCATCGGTTGCTGCAAATCGAGGGTGGTGGTTAGCAATTGAAGATGAAGTGGATTTAGGGAGTATCAGTCCAACAACCAATGTAAAAATTACCGATGAAGTGCTTAAACAAACGATTGCAGGAATTAATCACGACTTAACCTCTAAGCCGCGTGCATGTGGCGATTTACTGTTTGGATGTGTTGCAGGTACCGGATTATCTGTGGGTGAAATTAAAAATCCAACACTTATTGATTTTCCATTACAGAACTTAACTTTGCAAGGACAGAACTTTAAGTCTAACTGCTTTGGTGGGCTGAAATTCTGCTAATGAGGAAATAAAAAATCCCGCACTTTGATCTGACCCCCGAAAGTTGGACGGTTTGATTAAGCAGCTTTTAAGGACTGAGTTCTGTACTCTACAGGGCTTAGTCCTTTTAATTTAACCTTGATTCTTTCATGGTTGTAATAATGAATATATTCTTTCACGGTTTGTTCTAATTCATCAACTGAATTAAATTTCTCACCATAGAAACATTCCGATTTAAGTATTCCAAAGAAACTTTCCATAGCAGCATTATCTAAGCAGTTTCCTTTACGTGACATGCTTTGAATCAATCCGTTATCTGTTAATTGTTTTTGGTAATGAGCCATTTGATATTGCCACCCTTGATCTGAATGAACGATTGGCTTATCAGTGGGTTCGAGCTTAGTTATAGCATCCTTTAGCATCTCCTTGACCAATCCAAACATGGGTTTACGTCGAGTCTGAAAGGTGATGATTTCTCCATTAAATAAGTCCATGATCGGAGATAGGTAAAGTTTCTCACCACGAACATTGAACTCCGTTACATCTGTAACCCACTTCTGATTGGGTTTCTTTGCTTCAAATTGACGCTGTAATACATTCTCAGCCACTTGACCGACTAGCCCCTTATAAGAGCGATACTTCGCTATTCTGATACGTGATTTAAGCTTCATTGACTGCATTTGTTAGCGGCAGTGTAAAAATGACCCCCTAATGGCATTTAAAAACTGACCCCCTTGGTTAATATAGCGGTCATTTTGGACTGCTCAACATGTTAACTTTGGAGCAAGCAGTGACAATCCAAATACTT